>CAMOUE010000167.1 GCA_946626265.1 uncultured Eggerthellaceae bacterium
GCCCTCGTCGACTTTCTCCTGGAGCTTCCCGTGCAGGTCATCGTAGCGGGTGTTGGCGAGGCCGGTTCCCACTTCGATGATGCGCTCGCCGATCGCCGCCGACCTCGACTTGTATTCCTCGCCGAACGTGCCCAGGCCCTCGAGGCTATCGCAGCGCACGTTCACGGCCGTGTAGCCGTTCTGGAACGCCGCCAGGTCGAACCCGTCGTCGGGAATCCACGCCACGGCGTCGACCGCCCCCGTGCTCGTCGTCGAGCGTCCGAAGGTCTGCTTGGCAAGCGCGACGTACTCGGGGCTTTCGACGAGCGCGGTTATGGTGAACGTGTCGGAGCCGAGGAAGCGCATGCCGTCGTCTGCGGCGTCGGGCGAGGAATCGCCTTGCTCGGCCAGTTCTGCGAGGGCGCTCTTCTGCCCTCCGCTCGCGTCGTGGTCGAAGCGCACGGTGTCGCCGACTGCAAGGCCGAGCTCCGCGGCGCACGTGGCCTTCAACGCCATCTCGTTCGGCTTGGTCGGAAGCGCGCCCTCTTTCACGTCGAGTGCGTCGATACGCTCGCCTAAGCCCTGCACCTTGAACGTGAGCTTGTCGTTGTTCAGCTTGGTCGTTTGGAACGAGGCGTTGTGCGGCTCGACGTCCGTCACGCCCTCGACGCCCTTGAGCTGCGCGACGTCGTCGTCCGTCAGCCCGTAGGGGAAGTTGATCTGGAAATGGTGCAGCTCTCCCGCGTCGAACAGCTTTTCGACGGCGGTCTGCAGCGCCGGCTCCGTCCACGCGATTCCGACGAAGACCCCGATGCCCAGCGCGACGAACATGAGAATCGAGAAGAACGACACGAACGTCTGCTTTATGTTGACGAAAAGCTCTGTTAGCTGGGTCGGCTTCATGCTTGCTCGAGGACCCCCGCGTGTCCGAGCAGGTAGAATTTCGCGGGTTGGAGCGCACCGTCGGTCCAGCGCGCCTTAGCCCATTGCGGGATGAGCGTGAACGCGAACGGGCGGGTCTCTCCGTCGTCGAGCTCTACGGGAATCGCCCGCGCGAAGGCGCCCTCGGCGGCGAGCTTCCAGCGTCCGTCTGCCGCGCCCCACGTCTCGAGCTGCCTCATGGTGCGGGCGACGGGGCCGTCGGCGAAGCTGGCGCGCACGAGTTCGGGCCGTTGAATCTCGAACTGGAGGTCGAAGGCGAACGTGGGGCCGATCGAGCCGTCGGGGAAGACGTCGAGCTGGAAGTCGATGGTGCCGGGCGCGATTCTCATGAGCGCCGACGCCTGGTCGAGCATCGCGTCGTCGTATGCGCGAAAGCCCACGTCGTCGAACACGGAGGCCAGGTAGCGCGAATCGCCCGCGCATTTCGCCTTCACGTTGTCGTCCAGGTAGCCGCACACGCGCAAGGGTGACCTGGGGCGGCCGCGGAACATCCCGAAGAACGAGAGCCTCCAATCGTCGGGCATGCGTGCGTCGAGGTCCAGGTACAGCCGTGCGCGCTCGGGCTCGCCGATGACCTCGCAGAACGGCTCGACCAGCTCGGTGTGCCTGCGCGGTTGGAAATGCACGGCCGCGGCGGGCAGCAGGGGGTTCTTGGTGTCCAGCTCGAACCCTCAGCATGCGTCGTCGTAGTCGGGCCCCAGACCTGCGTAAAAGTCGAGCATGGCGCCTGTGCCTTCCGCGGCGGGCGAGTCGATGCGCGTGCCGGGCTCGATGCTGCCGTAGAGCAGCGTGACGTCGAGGAACGGCGTCCCCGAGAGGGGGAACTCGAAGTAGAAATCGGGACATTTGCTGCCGACGGCGAACGGGCGCGCCGCTTTGCGAGCCCGATCCGCGCTGTCGCCGAGCAGCGCGGCGTCGCGCCCGTCGGCTGCGATCTGGAGGCACAGCACCTCGAATGCATCTGCATGTGAAGGAATGTTCATCTTGCTCGCTCCATGTGGTTGTTGCCTTTGTGTCGCGTGCCGACTGTCGCCGTAACGTCCCGGAGCTTCGCATCCCTAGCGTTTCAAGTACGCGGACGAGACGGGGAACTCGAAATACGTGTCGGGATACGGCTCGCTTCGCAGCGTGAAGTGCCACCATTCGCAGTCGATCGGGTCGAATCCGTTGCGCAGCATCGCGCTGCGCAGGAGCATCCTGTTTTCGTACTGCTCGTCGGAAATGCCGCGGTAATCGGGATGCGAAATTTCGCTGAACAGGTCGAACGGGCCGCCCATGTCCAGCTCCTTGCCCGTGCCCATGTCCAGCAGCGTCAAGTCGACCGTGCTGCCGCGGCTGTGGCTGGACCTGCTCGCGATGTAGCCCCGCTCGAAGAGGTCCGTCTTGTCGAGGTCGGGGTAGAAATACGGCTTCATGCGCAGGTCGAGATCCTCGATTCCCCAGAGCACGAAGTGCTTCACCGCCGTGGCGGGGCGGTACGCGTCGAATATCTTCAGGCGATAGCCCAGGGCGGCCATCTCGCCGCTCACCTGCGCGAGCGCGCGGGCTGCTTCCTTCGTGATCAAGGCGCAGGGCTCCTCGTAGCCCTCGATGCGGTCGCCGACGAAGTTGTACGTCGTGAAGTAGCGGATTTCCTGGATGGCCCCTGGCACGTGGTCCGATAGGAGGACGAACCCGGAGGGGTCCATCGTCACCATTTCCCTGTAGTTAGGTTCCATTGCCGTCCGTCCTTCGTCGTGAAATGCTGTCGTAGCGCCGTCGTAGCGCGGCCGCCGCGCAGCCACAGCCGCCTCAAAATGCTGCTGTTCCCAATCATAGAGCATCGCGCGCAGGCGCATGGCGGGGCTGGTTTCCAAAAGTTGTAAAGAAACCGTAGCGGACGATGCATTTCGTTCCAGGTGGAGTATCATGAGCTGCCCCATAAGTTCAATTTGAAAGCTAGGTACGAAAAAATGAACGTTGCAGGACAACTTGATGTACTGACTCCGGATCAGATGCAGACCGTTCACGAGAAGGCCTGCGAGATCCTCGCCACGAAAGGCGTCGTGTTCGAGGCGGATGCCGCCATCGACGTGTTCAAGAGCCACGGTTTCAAGGTGAGCGACCATATCGTCTACTTCGATCGCAAGGAGGTCGAGCGCTGCCTTGGCCTCGTCCCGTCGAAGTTCACGCTCGAAGCGCCCAACCACGACAAGGACGTGCTCGTCGGCGGCGAGCGCATCCTCATCCACCCCACGGGCGGCGAGGTGTTCATGCGCGACTACGACGGCACGCGCCGTCAGGCCACGCGCGACGATTTCGCCAAGCTGCAGGTGCTCTACCAGGCACTTCCCAACATTGACCTGGGTGGATACGAGCCCGTTTCGCTCACGGACGTCGACGAGCGCATGCGCGGCATCGTGGGCATGTTCGAGTCGTTCAAGCACTGCGACAAGCCGCTGCTCAGCCCGATGAGCCTCGAGACCATCCAGAAGAAGGAAGAGGTCCTGCGCCTGTACAACATCGGCTTCGGCGCCGACAACTACACCGACGAGCACTACGTGACGTGGCATATCGTGTGTCCGAACTCGCCGCTGTTCTACTCGAACTTCGCGTGCGAGGGCATCCAGGTGTACGCGGAGGCCAACCAGCCCGTCGTCATCGTCTCGGCGCCGATGTCGGGCATCACCTCGCCGGTGTACCCGCTCGCGACCGTGATCCTGTCGCTTGCCGAGGAGCTCGCCGGTCTCGTGTTCGCGCAGCTCGTGCATCCCGGCGTGCCGGTCGTGGTTTCCGCGTCGCTCACGTACGGCTACATGCGTTCCGCCTCGTGGGAGTGCGCGCATCCCGACACCATGCTCATGTTGGCTGCGTCCACCCAGATGCAGCGCGAGTTCTACCACATCCCGTCGCGCGCGCAGACCGGCGTCACGTCGTCGAAGTGCATCGACTACCAGGCGGGCATGGAGACGATGCAGAGCTTCCTGTACACAGCGCTCGCCGGCTGCGACGTCACGAGCCAGACGGCAGGTTCGCTTGCGAACCTCATGACGTCGTCGCTCGAGAAGACCGTGCTCGACGACGAGCTCATTGCACGTGTGCGCTTGCTGGTCAACGGCATCACGTTCAACGAGGAGCACATGGGCCTCGAGCAGATCTACGAGGAGGATTTCGGCGGGAACTTCCTCGTGTACGACGAGACGCTGGACTACTGCCGCGAGGCGTGGGAGCCGACGGTCTCCGACTGGAAGAACTCCGACGAGTGGGAGGCGAACGGCCAGATGACCAGCGAGGAGCGTGCCCACACGATCGTGGAGAACCTGCTGGAAGAAGCGCCGGAAAGCGTGCTCGACGAGGCCGTCGAGCACGAGATGCTGGATTTCATCGCGTCGATCGAGAAGAACGCGTAGGCGCGCACGTGCCCGCCATGTGCGGCGGCCCGCGCCGCGCATAGCAGGCGGGCCGCGGGCGCGACGCGGGCGCTGGCGCGGGCGGGCCGCGGGCGCTGGCGCGGGCGAGCCGCGGGCGCGACGCGGGTGGTCTTGCGGCCACGTGTGGCGGTGCCGACCTGTTGAAGGGATGCGCTGTTAAACAGCGCATCCCTTTCTTGTGCCAAGAAAACCGAGGTGTTGGGGCAGTGCCTGGCTTTTTTCCATCTTGTGTTAACGATTGCGAGTTGGCGAGGGTGTAATACGCGTCCTTCTTCAGAAAGCTTCCAATCTCGCGCATCGCTGCGGCTACTAAGAAGAGTTAAACAAAGCTAAACTCGCATTCCTTTCGAAATCCCCTCGATTTCGTGTATGCTTGCAATCGCGTACATGAGTTAACCGTGGCTAAACCCCGCATTTCGCACACACAACTGGAATATACGTGCACGGCCACGCGATTTTGCACGCATATGACGGTTGTGGGTGCGAAACGCGGGGTTTCAGGTGGCTAACTTGCGGAATTCGCACACACAACTGGAAAATGCGTGCAATCGGCGGC
>CAMOUE010000168.1 GCA_946626265.1 uncultured Eggerthellaceae bacterium
GCAGGGGACTCTTAATCCCAAGGTCCGGGGTTCGAGTCCCCGCCGGTCCACCATTGAATTTCAAGCCTCTTTCCAGAGGCTTTCTTTGTAAGATGGGGGCGCTTGCCATGGAATACTCGTTTCTGGAAATGAGCGACGAGGCCCTGCTCGAAGGATGCGGTCTTCCAATCGAGGGCGGCGCGGCCATCGCGCTCTTTTCGACCGGCTACGATGTCGAAGAGGACGAGATCGTGTCGTTTTCCCTTGCCGATGCGAATGGCGCCGTCCTGTTCGACGAAACCGTGAAGCCGCATAACCGCGAAGGCTGGGCCGCCTGCGATGCCTCCGGGCGCATCGGCCCCGAAGACGTGGAGGGAGCCGTTGCGCTGTACGAGCGCGAAGACGAGATCATGGAGCTTCTTGACGGAGTGCCTTACGTCGTGTGCGTTCATGTCGACTTCGCCAAGGCCATGCTCGACAGGAGCTGGATCTCGCTTCCGCAAACGAGGGAAATCGACCTCGGGGAGTTGTTCAGGCTTTCGCATGGCACGTCCGACCGACCGGGCGAGCCCGCAACGGCCGTATCCCTCGAGGGCATCTCTTCCTACTATGGCGTGCCATACGATGGCACCTCGACTGCGGCAATCGCACGATCGACGATGGACTGCTACAAGGCGATCGTCTCCGAATTCCGGGAGAAGCGCGATGCGAAGGGGGCTGCATACTGGGAGGAGCGCGAGAGGCGGCTTTCCGAGGCGGCTGCCGCCGATGGCGCGAGCAGTGCGGCTGCGCGCATGCGCGAGCGCAGGATGAACCAGATGAACGCGCTGCTCTGGGTGGCCGGCGGCCTCATCTTCATCTCGCTGATCATCCAGCTATACCAGCGAGGCGGCGATGTCGGGCTGATGGTGGTGGCCGGGGCCGCCGCGGTCTTCTCGTTCTTGAGGGCCGCCGCAAATTGGAACAAGAAATAGATACCGTTCTTTTATCCTGCATTGACGCGCGAAGTGCGCTAATATAGCGTGATGTGTTTCGTGCACGGTTGCGCGCCCATGGCTCAATGGATAGAGCATCGGACTTCTAATCCGACGGTTGCAGGTTCGAGTCCTGCTGGGCGCGCCATTCTATTGAAAGGAAAAACATGGCAAGCCTCAAAGGGCGCGATTTCCTCAAGCTCCTCGATTTCACCGACGACGACGTCAAACACCTCATCGACTTGGCCCAGCGCTTCAAGGCCCTGAAACACGAAGGCGTCGCCCATCGCTTCTGCGAAGGAAAGAACATCGTGCTCCTGTTCGAGAAGACGTCCACGCGCACGCGCTGCTCGTTCGAGGTTGCAGGCCATGATCTGGGCATGGGCGTGACGTTTCTCGACCCCGCCAGCTCCCAGGTATCCAAGAAGGAGTCAATCGCGGACAGCGCGCGCGTGCTGTCCCGTTTCTACGACGGCATCGAGTACCGCGGTTTCGGGCAGTCGATCGTCGAGGAGCTCGCCGAGTACGCCGATTGCCCCGTGTGGAACGGCCTCACCGACGAGTGGCATCCGACCCAGATGATCGCCGACATGCTCACGATGCGCGAGAACTTCGGCGACGACCTTGTCGGCCGCACGCTCGTGTTCATGGGAGACGCCCGCAACAACGTGGCCAACTCGCTCATGGTCGTGTGCGCGAAGCTCGGGATCAACTTCGTCGCCTGCGGTCCCGCCGAGAACCAGCCCGAAGCGTGGCTCGTCGAGACGTGCGAGCGAATCGCGCGCGAGAACGGTTCGACCGTCCTCGTGACCGACGACGTGGAACGCGGTTGCGCGGGGGCCGACGTCATCTACACCGACGTCTGGGTGTCCATGGGGGAGCCCGACGAGGTCTGGGACGAGCGCATCAGGGCGCTTTCGCCCTACCAGGTGAACGAACGGGTCATGTCGCTGACCGCGCCCGATTCGATATTCCTGCACTGCCTTCCCGCCTACCACGATACGGGCACGGCGGTCGGCGAGAAGATTGCGGAGAAGTTCGGCATCACCGAGATGGAGGTGACGGACGCCGTGTTCGAATCCGAGAAGTCACGCGTGTTCGATGAAGCCGAGAACCGCATGCACGCCATCAAGGCAATCATGTACGCCACGCTATCTGACGAGGAGTTCTAGAACATGCAGTTACGTGAACAGCTCGAGGCCGTCGTCGATCAGGCGATCGAGTCGGCGATAGCCGACGGGTCGCTCGCTTTGGAGACCGCGCCCTCGGCGGGGCTCGAGCGGCCGCGCGATGAGGCGAACGGCGACTGGGCGTCGACCGTTGCCATGAGGTCCGCGAAGCTCGCCCACTCGAACCCGCGCGCCATCGCGGCGGCGATCGTGGAGCACATGCCCGAAAACGACGTGGTGAAGTCCTGCGCTATCGCCGGTCCCGGGTTCATCAACTTCCGGTTGTCCGACTCGGTTCTCCAGGGCGTCGTCGCCCAGGTGCGCGAGAAGCGCTCCGACTTCGGGAAGGGGAGCGTCCCGGACGGCCAGCGGCGCGTGAACCTCGAGTACATCTCCGCGAATCCAACCGGGCCCATGCACATCGGCCACGGGCGCTGGGCGGCGCTCGGCGATTCCATGGCGCGCGTCATGCGCCATGCCGGATACGACGTGTACGAAGAGTTCTACGTCAACGACCACGGCACGCAGATGGACGTGTTCGGCAATTCGATCGCCGTGCGTTACCTGCAGCTGCTCGGCCATGACGTCGAGATGCCGGAGGAATGCTACGGCGGCGCCTACGTCGCCGACATCGCCCAGGGCATAGTCGACCGCGAAGGCGCCAAGTACGAGGACATGGACGACGACGAGCGTCGAATCGCCCTGCGCGAGATCGGCTACCGCGAGATGCTCGAGAACCAGCGCACGCTGCTCGAGAAGTTCGGCACGACGTTCGACCGCTGGTTCAGCGAGCGCGACCTCTACGTTCCCGACGAGAACGGCCGAAGCGCCGTCGACCGTGCGCTCGCCGTCATGTCCGAGAAGGGATATATCTTCGAGGCGGAGGACGCTACGTGGTTCCGCTCGACGGAGTTCGGCGACGACAAGGACCGCGTCCTCATAAAGGCGAACGGCGAGCTGACGTACTTCACGAGCGACATGGCGTATCACTACGACAAGGTTTGCCGCGGTTTCGACCACCTCATCGACATCTGGGGTGCCGACCATCACGGCTACATCAAGCGCTGCGAGGCCATGATGGAAGCCTGGGGATACCCGGGCAAGCTCGAAGTCGTTCTCGGCCAGCTCGTGAACCTGCTGCGCGATGGCGAGCCGGTCCGCATGTCGAAGCGCACGGGCGAGATGGTCACGTTCGAGGAGCTCGTCGACGAAGTCGGCGTCGACGCCACGCGTTTCCTCATGCTCTCGCGCTCGTCGGACCAGCCCGTCGACTTCGATATCGAGGTAGCGAAGAAGCAGGACGCGAGCAATCCCGTGTACTACGTGCAGTATGCCCATGCGCGCATCTGCTCGATACTGCGCAAGGCCGCGGGGGAGGACGCCTTGAGCGCCGACGCCCTCGCCGAGAAGCTCGTTGCGGCTGATGTGGACCTATCGAGCCTGACGCATGACTCGGAGCTTGCGCTCATGCGCAAGATGGACGACTTCGGCGAGGTCGTGGCGCTTGCGGCGCGCGACCGCGCACCGTTCAGGCTCACGCACTACGCGCAGGAGCTCGCCGGCTGCTTCCACCAGTTCTATACGAACTGTAGGATCATCGGAGCCGACGACGACGTGCGCGATGCCCGCCTCGCGCTTGCGGATGCATGCCGTACCGTGCTGGCGCTCACGCTCAGCCTGCTCGGCGTATCGGCACCCGAGCGCATGTAGGAAGGTTGCGCGAATGCCAAGAGGCCGGAACCCGGGTTCCGGCCTCTTTTCTTCATAAACCGCGTGTGTACGGAGACTACTCCATGGGGGTGTTGTTCTTGCCCATCACGAAATCGCGGCCCTTCTTGATCCAGGTGCGGTATTCGGCGGTGGCGGTGAACACGGCGTCGGACGACGAGTTGAGGGCGGTCTCGCAGGAGTCCTGAATCACGCCGATGATGAAGCCGATGGCGACGACCTGCATGGCCACGTCGTTCGGGATGCCGAACAGCGAGCAGGCGAGCGGGATGAGCAGCAGGGAGCCGCCGGGCACGCCCGAGGCGCCGCAGGCGGAGACGGCGGCGAGCGCCGAGAGGATGACGGCGGTCGGGATGTCGACCGTGAGCCCGACGGTGTTGGCTGCCTGCATGGCCATGACGGTGATCGTGACGGCGGCGCCGGCCATGTTGATGGTCGCGCCGAGCGGGATCGAGACCGAATAGAGGTTCTTGTCGAGGCCGAGGTCCTCGCACAGCTCCATGTTGACGGGGATGTTGGCTGCGGAGCTGCGGGTGAAGAACGCGGTGATGCCCGAGTCGCGCAGGCAGCGCAGGACGAGCGGATAGGGGTTCTTGCGCGTGAGGATGAAGACGAGGACCGGGTTGGCGACGAGCGCGATGACGAGCATGCAGACGACGAGCAGCAGGATCAGCTGGCCGTACTCGATGAAGATTTCCACGCCGTTGGTGGCAACGGCGTCGTAGACCAAGCCGAGGATGCCGAACGGAGCCAGGCTGATGATCCAGCGGACGATGGTGGCGATGGCGTCGGAGACGTTCGCGAAGACGTTCTTCGTGGAATCGCTTGCGGCGCGCAGCGCAACGCCGAGCATGGCCGCCCACACGAGGATGCCGATGTAGTTGGCGTTCACGATTGCGGCGACGGGGTTGGCCACGATGTTCATGAGCAGCGTGTTGAGAACTTCGCCGATGCCGGAAGGCGACGACTGCGTGATGTCGTCA
>CAMOUE010000169.1 GCA_946626265.1 uncultured Eggerthellaceae bacterium
CAAGTGCGATTTTGCAGTCAACACTTTCGCACCGCCGCGCCCGCGCACCGCCGCACCCGCGGGCCGCCGCACCCGCGGGCCGCCGCGCCCGCGGGCCCGCAAGCCCGCCCACCCGCAAGCCCACGCGCCGACACGCCGCATCGCCAATCGCTAACCTTTTTGCTATCATTTGCGTCGCGCGTGTTTGCGGCAGTCGATCGCGCGCGTATGGTCTGCCGATTTGGGGGGAGGTCCGCAGGCGATGAGAACACGACAGATGCTGCTCGACGCGTTCTACGAGCTCATCCAAGAGCACGACTTCGACGACATCACGGTGCAGATGATCCTTGACCGCGCGCAGCTCTCGCGGGGCACATTCTATCGGTACTACGAGGACAAATACGACCTCATGAACTCGTTTTTCCGTGACCATGTCGACAATTTGCTCGCACAAGTCGGCGAAACCATAAGCCTGCGGGATGCAATGGAAGCCGTCTTCCACCATATAGAACAGAACAAGAGATTCTACCGACGCGCCGTGAAGACGAGGGGAATCGATTCGTTCGCCGACTTCCTCGAGAAGTACTCGTACGACTTCTATGCATCGCGGCTCCCGACCTCCGACGATGCAGCAGCACTCGACCCCGAGACGGCCATCGCGATCGAGATGCTCTGCAGTTGCCACATCGCAGCCTTGCGGAAATGGGTCGAGCGCGACTGCCCCCTCTCGCCCGAGGCGATGGCGCGGGTGTTCTACAGCTTCGTCCCCGCCAACGTGAAAGGGGCGATCGGCTGAGCACCAACCGCCCCCGGCTTATTGCAAGCGCGACTTGCCGCACGGCCGCTGGCACAAGCGCACCCGCGCGCCCGCACGTCCCCGCGCCCGCCGCGCGCCCGCACGTCCCCGCGCCCGCCGCGTGCCCACTGGCGCAAGCGCGACCGCCTACGCCTTGGTCGCGTACGTGACGTTCGCGCGGCCGTCCTCGTAGGGAGGCAGCTCGAACACGTGGTAGTGCTTGCCCTTGCAGCGCTCGAGCTCCTGCGAGAACGCGGACTCCGGGTCATCGTCGTCGCCGAACGCCAACGCCCTGGTCGGGCAGTTGTACGCGCAGAACGGAAGCACGTCGTCCTTCACCCGGTCGGGGCAGAACGTGCAGCTCTTCTTGTAAATCGGCATCCAGTTCATGTGCAGGTCGGGATACACGCCCGCCGGGCGGTCGACGCCCGCTCCCGAGCCGTTCGTGCGCACGGCCAGCCTGAATTCGTCGTCGTCCAGGTGGTTGCCCACTTTGCACGCCATCGAGCAAGTCCAGCAGCCAATGCAACGTTCGAGGTCAACCAGCATCTTCTTAGTCATGCTAAGCCTCCTTTCCCGCCTCGTACTTGCGGACGTTGCACCACGAATCCCAGTAGCAGTCGGTCGAGCCGATCTCCACGGTCAGGAACTCGACGTTCGTGTTGTCGCTGTGCCCCTGGGCGATCCAGTCGGCGAACCACTTGTCCTCGAGCGGGCGCGTCGTGTCCTTGTTCGCGCATTGCTGCACCATCTCGGCATACGTGCCTTCCTCGAACTGGCGGCGGCGCCAGCCGAACCACACGTGGACAGTGCCCGCCGGCACGCTCTCGTCGATGACGAGTTTCGTCACCACGTGGCCGCGATCGTTGTAGACCTCGACCTTGTCGCCGTCTTGGAAGCCGAACGCACGGGCGTCGATCGGGTTCAGGCGCGTTGCGGGCTCGCCACCCGACATCGCGATGTTGATCGGGTCGTCCGTGAACGACGACTGCATGAACCACCTTTGACGGCCGGTGAACAGCTGGTAGGGATACTCCTCGCTCTTGCCGATCTTGAGCGGCTCCTCGGGCCCGGCGAGCTGACGCCCGTGGTCGGCCAACCGATCGGCGAACAACTCGATTCGGCCGGACTCGTTCGGGAACACCTCGTCGGCGTTGAGCCACGGATCCCATTTCGGCTCGGTCGGCGCGCCGAAGCGGATCATCTTCTCCTTCTTCAGCCGCTCGTAAGTGACCTTCGGCTCGAGGCACGTGACCATCGGGTAGTCGGTGTCGAGGCGCACGTCGATGTATTCCGCCGTCGACATGGTGAAGTACTCGCCCAGGCCGCACCGCTTGCCGATCTCGCTCCACAGCCAGACCGGGTCCTTGCACTCGCCCATGGGCTCGATTGCCGGCTCCTGGAGCACGATGTGGTTGTAGCACGCCGACTCGATGAGGTCCTCGCGCTCGAACGACATGCAGTCGGGAAGCACGTAGTCGGCGAGCTCGCCGGTGTCGGTCATCCAGATGTCGGTGTCGACCACGAGCTCCATGCGGCTGATGACGTCGAGCCACCGCTGGCGGTCGGGCTGCTGGTGAACGGGGTTGCCCTCGCAGACGATGAGCGCCTTGTAGGGGCTTTCGTCGGTCTGCGCGATCTCGAAGAAGTCGGCCATGCGGATACCGCACGATTTCACGCCCTCGGGCCCGTCGGGCATCGTGACCGCTGAGCTGTTCAACGCGAGCGGATAGCCCTGCAGCGCCAGGCCCTCGACCACGCCGTTGCGCGGCTTGCCCAAACGCCCGGTCAGGATGCCGAGCACGTGGATCAGGCGGTAAGTCTCGTTCGAGTTCATGTAGCGCATGCCGTAGCCCGTGATGATGAAGGCGTCGATCGCGGGGTCGGTCCATTCGGCGGCTATGCCCTCGACGACGTCGGGCGCCAGCCCGGTCCTCTCGGCCGTGTACTCGAGCGTCCAGCTCGCGGCCTTTTCCTTCAGCAGCGTGAGAACGGTCGCGTAAGACTTGCCGTCCTTCTCCCAGCGGCCGAACAGCGCTATGTCGTCGGACGGGTACGCGCCGCCCTTGGCGGGAACGACGCCGAAACCGTCGGCGGCGTTGTCGTACACGCAGAAATCCTCGCCCGCACGCGCGAGCAGCCCCGCTTCCTCGTCGACGAGATAGGCGCCCGTCGTGCGCTTGAGCAGGAACTCGTCGTCCTGGCGGTCGTTTTCGAAAATGTAGTTGACCATGTACATGGCCAAATCGCCGTCGGAACTCGGCTTCACGCCGTAGAACTCGTCGGCGAAACCGGCCGTGCCGTCGAAGATAAGGCCGATGTCGACGATCTTCGCGCCGTTGTCCCTCGCGCGCACGAGGTTCTGGGCTGCGCGCATCTGGTTCTCGATCGGGTTGCAGCCCCATACGTAGACGAGGTCGGTGTCGTCCCAGTTGCGCGGGTCGAAGAACGTGTGGAAGAAAATGTTGTTGGTCAGGTAGAACTCGCTGTAGAACGGCCCGTTGTCCAAACCGATGGAAGCCATCGGCGATGTGCAGCCGAACAGGTTGGCGAAACGTGACGGCATGAGCATCTCGAAGCCGCTCGAAGGCGGCACGCCCGCAGCGAGGTGCCACATGGCGACGGCTTCGGGGCCGTATTTCTCCTTGATCTCCATGAGCTTGCCGCAGATCTCGTCGAGCGCCTGGTCCCAGGAGATCTCCTCCCATTTCCCCTCGCCGCGCTCGCCGACGCGCTTGAGCGGATGGAGCAGGCGGTTAGGGTCGTAGGGCTGACGGCCGGCAAGGCAGCCCTTCTGGCAAATATGGCCGTCAAGTTCTTCCGGCTCGGAGTATATGACGCGTTCGGTGCGCTCGATCTTGCCGTCCTTCACGATGGTCTTGATGGCGCAGTAGTCATGATCGCCCCAGCCGGGACATGCTGTATAGACGAAGCTCTCGCCTTCAGACATAGTTCCCTCTTCTCTCTGGCAATGATTTCGGTCGGCACACCGAGCTCTGGCCTGCACGGTTCGGCCCGAGCTTGCCGCAGCGGCCCCTTGTCCGCTGTGGCCGAGTTTTTCCGTAGCAGACTCGATCGCCCGCCGCGGCCCAGACCCAAGCCGTGCCCGACGCTCGGACGAATACCAGATGAAATGGGAAGCAACGCGATTAGGGCGCGCGCTCCCACATCCGGCACCCTACACGCTCGCCCTCGCCTCGAGGCTCGTGCAGCCCTAGGAGCTCGGTGTGTCTTCAGTCACGCGCACGCGTTCTGACTTTTTTATAGCCCCAGTCCCGCGCGTCTTTCAAGCGACAATTAACGAGCGTTGTGCAAAACAATACGAACAGGGGAAATTGTATCGTCGGCGGCGTGGTGCGGGCGGGCGCGGGGGCGGCGGGTGCGAGGCGAGCGCGGGAACGCGGTGCGGGCGCGGGGCGCCCCGCACCCGCATGGGAAAGTGTTGACTGCAAAATCGCACTTGTATACTGAAAAATGCTGCAAAATCGCACTTGTTTGTAGAAATAACCAGGTATTTCAAGCAAAAACCAGTATACAAGTGCGAAAAAATAGCAAACACTTTTAGTCAGCAATTGTTGTCAGCCCGGCCTGTCCGCCAGCCCAAGCTACCCACCAGCCCGGCCTGTCCGCCAGCCCAAGCTACCCACCAGCCCGGCCTGTCTGCCAGCCAAGCTACTCACCAGCCCGGGCCGCCCGCCGACCAGAGCCGCAAGCCGCATCCAGGCAAGTGCCGCCCCAATACATGGCACTGCTCCGGCAGCAGCATCATCGGCCACTGTTTCCGAGCGTATACTGAAATCGGCACCCGATACCAGGCAGGTGAACGATGGCTCAAATCGACTCGAACGCGACGAAAGAGCAGCTCGCCCAGATGGAGCGCGAGTTTGCGCGAAAACGAGCAACGGAGGCGCGAAAACGAGCCGCCGAGCTCGCGCGGCTTTCCGAAGAGCGCACGTTCGTCGAAGCGCCCGCTGTTGACGCTGCCACCGCGCTTACGCCCGGCACCGCCACCACCC
>CAMOUE010000170.1 GCA_946626265.1 uncultured Eggerthellaceae bacterium
TCATGGGATACTGGGAAGTCAACGCCATGTCAACAGTGGTTTAACATAGAGAAACAGGCGGTTGTGCTCGCGCACGAATTGCTCGCCGTCGGGGGAATAGAACCCGATCTGGTGCACGAAATCGCGGTTCTTGAAGTAATCGGTGTAATAGCACCACGCAGCGTAACAGACCCGAACGTTCCGAAGCGCGATACCTTCGTTACCCATGATTGCATAATCGGCTATCCAACCGAAAACTTATCGCAACAGCAGGGCGCGGGCACCTGTTCGTGCCCGCGCCCCTCAGTACTCGACGCAGTTTACAACCAACAATGGAAGCGCTCGCATAAACCCAAGACGCGAGGCCTGCGCGTTCCGCTATTCGCCCTCCATCCGGAAGATGGTCTTCAGGCCGGAGTTCTTATCGCAGGCGGCCGCGAACGCCGCGTCGGCTTGGTCGAGCGTGAACTCGGCCGTGATCAGCTGCGACATGTCTACCGTCTTGTCGCGCAGCACGTCGATGACCTCGCGGGCGTCGGCGGGCGTGTACGACCGCGACCCCATGACGGTGTACTCCTTGCTCATGAACTCGCTCGGCGTGATCTCGAGCGGACGGCCGTCCAAGCCGACCGTCGCGAAGACCGAACCGGGACGGCCCTGCTCCATGTATTCCTTGATCAGGATTCCCAGCCCAACGTAGTCGAGGTACTTGTCCACGTTGGCACGCTCGTAGGAGTTGATGTTGACGATGCCAAACTTCTCGCCGGCATAGTCGATGAGGCTCGCTTCGGTGTTGTCGAACACGTCGACGCCCCAGGCCTTCGCGAACTCGATGCGCTCGGGCATCTGCTCGCCCACGACGATGTTCTTCACGCCCTGGTGCGTCATGGCTGCCCAGCCCATGAGTCCGATGGGGCCCGCGCCCCACATGAGCACGTTGTCGCCCGCCTGCACGCCGGCGCGGTTCTTGCAGTGCGTGCCCACGCCGCACGGCTCGATGAGCGCGGCGGTGCGCAGCGGCAGGTCGTCGGGAATGTGGTGCACGGTCTCGCCGGCGACCGCCTTCACCGTGCCGGCGTACTCGGCGAAACCGCCGGCCATGCACGAGAAGCGCGAACCCATGGGCGACACGAAGTTCGGGTCGACCCACACGCGGTCGCCTTCCTTGAAATCGGCCACGTTCTCGCCGACTTCGGCAACGTAGCCCACGAACTCGTGGCCGAACTTCGAGCCGTCCGCGATGCCGCCGTACAAGCCGCCCTTCGTGTAGCCGTGCACGTCGGACCCGCAGATGCCCGCATAGGCGACCTTGATCAGCAGGCCGTCCGGGCCGAAATCGGGAATGGGCACGTCGGTCAACTCGACCTCGCCCTTAGTTTTGAAAATCAGCTGTTTCATAGTGCCTTCCATGATTCCCCCTTAGTATCGATGGTAATGCAACAACACGCGCATAAGGCACTGACCAGCAACGTTTGAAGGTCAGCTGGAACAAAAGCTCTCCGGGCGAGCCGGCGGCGAGCGAAACCCCGCCAGCCGGCCCGCCCGCAGCCGTCTTTACGACTCCTTCATGGCGGCGATGACCGTTTGCAGGTCCATCCAGGGGCTCTTGCCGTCCCAGATCTCGCGCGCCTTCTTGGTCATGTCGATGACGGGGTTGTACTCGTGAATCTCGATGTGATGTCCAATGTTCTCGCCACACATGGTGTCCACGTAGGCGATGGGCTTGCCGCTGGAGTGCATCTCCTGGCCCACCTCGTAGCCATGCTCTTTCAGGTACGCGATGGCCTCGTCGTAGTTGTCCACGATGACGTTCACGTGGTTGAAGCCGTAGCCGTTCTCGTCGAACAGCATGGCCTCGTCGTTGGTCTTCTGCACGAACTCAACCTGCATCGGACCCCACATGCCCAGCGCGATGACAATCTCGGGGTCGGCTTCCTCGCCGCGAACGGTGCAGCTCTCGTAATGCAGCGGGCCCATCTTCAGGAACGGACCGGCGCCGAACAGCTCGTAGAACTCCTGCACGGCCGCATCGATGTCTTTCACCGTGTAAGACAGCTGGTCAGGACCCCATTTGTTGAAAATCGTCTCGTACATTGCTGCTCCTGTTCCCCGCTTTCGCGGGTGTTGTCACTTCGGAGGATCCGCTCGGTCCTCCGCTTCCGAGCCCACGCTTCCCGCGTGCGAGCCCGCCCTACGCTTTCGGCGGGCCGGGAACGCTCGGCGGCTTGGGCATGTCGGGTGCCTTGGGTACCGAAGGCATGGGCGGCATGGTGGCGAACGAGTCGAGCTTTGCCTGGTCGGCGTCGAAGTCGACCTTCATCTGCTCGAGCGGCGCGCCGCACTGCGCGCATTCCGTGGCAATGGGCTTGTTGTTAGCCCCACATTTGGGACACTTGTTCATGGACATCTCGGTTGGTCTGAAGCACATGTCCTTCTCCTGTTCTGCTAGTCGCCTGCGTCCTCCACGTCGGCGAGTGTTATCTCGAACAGCAGGTCTTCGCCTGCGAGTTCGTGATTGCGGTCGAAGTAAAGCCATCCCTCCTCGGCTTTTATCAACTTGGCTCGTATCGATTCTTCCGGCGTCTCAATGACGATGAACTTCCCCACTTCCAGGTTCTGGGAATTCGGGAACATGGCCATGGGAACTCGCTCAACCAGCGATTCGTCGTAAGCGCCGTACGCCTTCTCGCAGGGGATGCGCGTGCTCACCGTGTCGCCAACGGACATCGTGCGCACGACGTCCTCGAACGCGGCGAGCATGACCCCCTGGCCCATGATGAACTCGAACGGTTCACCGACCAGGTACGAGTTGCTGAACTCGGCCCCATTGGCGAGCTTTCCAATGAAGTCGACCTTCACCTTTTGTCCGTCTTGAATCATTGCCCTTCCGTTCCATGAGCCGGCGCGCAACCGGGCGTATCCCAGTTGCGCGCCTTGCCGGTCATAAGGTTGCGCCACGCGCCATCGACCATCACGTACAGCGGGCGAAGGGTCATGTGCCCTCCGTGGCGAGACGTGCCCACATACGCCACGTCGCCCTTGCCGTCGATGGCCATCCAAATGTTGCCGTCAACCTCGGTGTAGCGGTTGCCGTCGACGCCGCGCAGCACGAGTGGCAGATCCTCCATGCCGCACACGGGCACCTCGCCGATGCCCGCCCGCTCGCAATACGAGCGGGCTGCTTGCGCGTAGTCGACGGCGTTCGGCATCGTTACGCTCGCTTAAGCCAGCGCGATATCGGGCAGGCCCTGGTCCTTCTCGAGGGTGGAAACCTCGAGCTCGACCACCTTGCCGTCCTTCTGAATGGTCACCTTGTACTCGGCCGCGGGGATCTCCTTGAGCCAGAAATCGCCCCACATGTCGGTCTCGGTCTCGAACGTGGCGTCGGCGCTTGCGGCCGTCACTTTGGCGCCCTCGACGATCTCCATCTCGGCGGGATCGAAGACCGTCGCCGCGATGAACGTCTGCGGGAGCCCCTTGTAGTAGACGTTGGACTGCGGATCGAGCTGCTCGGCGCCTTCCAGGTCGAACTCGGACTCGTCGCCAAACTGGATGGCCTCGACCGCGCAGCTGTCGACGCAACGAGGGATGCGGATCGGCGAATCCGGGTCGTCGAGCAGGTGGGCACAGCCGGTGCACCCCTGCGGAATCTGCAGCTCCTCGTTCCAGTAGACGCCCTCGAACTTGTCGGCGATGTCCTTGCGGCCCTTCGCCTTCTCGGGATCGATGACGACCAGGCCGTCGTCGCGGTCCATGACCACCTCGGGCGCGAACTCGGCGATGGCCTTGGTCTGCGCGCCGATGACCGGAACGTACGATACTCGCACGTGCGAGCCGGCGCCGCGTTCCTTCTCGGTCAGGTTCATCCAGAATTGGCCAATCTCGGGCTGCGGCTCAGCGTACGGCAGCCACTGATTGCCACAGTGCTCGTCCTTGCAGGCGACCTGGCAGTTACGGCAGCCCGTGCATTTCTTTAGGTCAATGTAGAAAACCTTTGCCATGATGCTTCTCTCCCCTCTCTACCTATTCGACAACCCAGGAGTTGTAGTTGATGCCGATCTCGGGATCGTAATCGCGCGCGAAGGCATCCGGATACTCTTGTTTCCACTGGTCCATCTCGGCCTGCTCGAGCTTGGCGGCCTCGACCAGATAACCGGATACGGCGAAGCCGCGGCAGTTCTTGGAGACCTGCTTCTCGGGGCTGATCAGGTTGGCCGCACCGCCGCGGTCGATGTGCGGGGCGATCGGGTCGACGCGAGAACCCTTGTTGATGACGACGGCGCCCGGGATTACGCGCTCGGAGATGCGCGCGCCGGTCAGGATGATGCCGCGGTCGTTGAACAGCTTGACGATATCGCCGTCTTTAATGCCGCGCGCCTCGGCGTCGGCGGGGTTGATCCACAGCGGCTCGTACTTGTAGCCGTCGGGGCCGGTGACCTTCATGGTCTCGAACTCGCGGAACCACTTGATGTCGTCGCCCTGCACGTGCACGCGCCAACGTGCGGGGTTCGCCACGACGAGCAGCGGGTAGTCCTTGCAGCGCTCGCCCCACAGGGTCTCGTCATGCGTCCAGCCTTCGCTCGCCGGGCCGCCGATGGTCCACTTGGCCATGGGCGTGCGCTCCTTGTCGTCGGGGAAGTTGGTAGCCAGCGCCTCGGACCAGAACTCGAGCTTGCCGGTCGGCGTGTCGAGCGGCCAGTTTTCGGGGTCGGCATAGAAGCCGTACATGCCGGCGGGCAGCTTGTCCTGATCGGGGT
>CAMOUE010000171.1 GCA_946626265.1 uncultured Eggerthellaceae bacterium
GCACCGCTCTCCTAAAGCGGGTGTCGGCCGTTCGAATCGGCCCTGGGGCGCCATTGGAATCGATGCGGTGCCCGGCGATTTCGCCGGGCACCGCTTTTTTCGTCGGCAAATGAACAGCGGCTTCCAGCCACTCGCTGCCGTACTTGTGGCGTATCTCGCCCATGCTGGTCTTGCCGCGGCTCCAACGGGTTCCGAAACGGGCGTTGACCCGAGCAACCTCCTCGTCGGTGACGTCGCGGTCCCCGCCGCCGCCACGTTCCGCCAGGGCGGCAGGACGCCCGAAAAGAAGTGGGTTCCCGAGCAGGGCCACTACGAGGATGTCTACGAAACCGTCCACGTTCCCGCTGTCACTCACGAAGAGCCTGTCTATACCACTGTAGTAGACCAAGAAGCATACACTACGTATACACGTGTCTACTACACTCGAGACGGTTGGTCTGGCACAGACAGAGACGAAGCTCGCCAGCATCATATTTCAGCTGGCGGACATACATGGTGGGAAGATATCCCAGAAAAGCATCCCGCTGTCACCCATCAGGAGCAGACCGGCACCACCACTGTGGTCGACACGCCCGCGCATGACGAGCGGCGCAAGACCGGCACCAAGTGGGTCGTCGACGTCCCGGGTCACTGGGAGTAGGCGCCGCAGGCGACGACGGGCACGGGAGGCGGGGCGCGCCGTTGCGGCGCTCCCGTCATCGGCTCGTCTTCGAGCTCTTTCAGACAAACGCCGAGAAATCTACCGGATCGAGCACGAAGCCCCCGAACGCCGCAGCGTCGGTGAGAGGCGTTGACGCTTCCGCTGCAACGAGCCCCGCCATGTAGAGGGGCAGATAATGCACGGGCTTGCCCCTACGCTGGCCTCGACTGACGTTGACGGTCTTCGGGGCAGATCGGGCTGCGACCAGCCAAGCGAAGTCGTTCGCATGGCGCTCGAATCGCGCGTCGAGGCTCTTCTGGACGGCTTCACACAAGCCGGGCACCTGTTTCATTTGCCCTAGGCGCTCGCTACGCGAACAGGGCCGCGGTTTCGGCCATGCGAGCGGCGATGGGCACGCCGAAGGGGCAATTGGGCTCGCACGACGCGCAACCGATGCAGTCGGCCGCAGTCGCCGGCAAGGCGGCGTAGTGAGCGCGAATCGACTCGGGCACTTCGTCTTGCATCTTCGCCAAGTCGGCAAACTTGTTCACCGTGGCGATGTCGATGCCGACCACGCACGGCTGGCAATGCCCGCAGTACGTGCACTGGCCGAAGTAAGCGTGCGCCGGCGCACCGGCGAGCACGCTTGCGTAATCGAGCTCGTCGGGGCTGGCGTCCTCGTAAGCCAGCGCGTCCTGCACTTCCGCAACCGTCTTGTAGCCGCCGAGCACGCTTGCCACCGCAGGGCGCGTCAGACAGTAATGGATGCACTGCACGGCCGTCAGCGGCACGCCGAACGGCGACGTCTCAGCTGACAGCAGGCGCCCGCCCGCATACGGCTTCATAACGGTGAGGCCCACTCCGCGCGCTTCGCACAGCTTGTAGAGCGAATCGCGTACCGGGTCGATGCCTTCGCCCGCCTCACCGAAGTCCCCGAACAAGGTATTGATGTCATCGCTCGGGGGCATCATGTCGAACGCCGGATTGATCGAGAACATGATGGCCTCGACCTGGCCCGATTCGACTGCGGCGCGGGCAACGTGCGGATTGTGGGTCGAAAGCCCGATGTGACCGACCACGCCCGTCTCCTTGCGGCCGTGCATGTATTCGAAGAACTCGCCCTGCATGCATTCGTTGAATTCTTCCAGGTTGTCGATGTAGTGCAGCATGCCCAAGTCGAAATGGTCCACCCCCAAACGGCGCAGTTCGTCTTCGAACGCGGGAACTGCTTGCGCGAGGTCGCGACTGCGCTGGTACTGCCCGTCGATCCAGCAGGCACCGAGGTGCCCTTGCACGATCCACTCGTCGGTATGGCCCTTCATGGCATAGCCCAAGTTGTCGCGGATCAACGGATCGGACATCCAGCAGTCGAGCAAGTTGACCCCGCCCTCGCGGCACGCCTCGGCAACCGCGCGCGTTTCTTCGGGCGTCCCCTTCATCCATTCGGGCCCGAACCCGATTTCGCTTACGCGCAAACCCGTCGTGCCCAGCTCGCGGTACCTCATGATTGCCACCTTTCTCGGGAAATCGCCTAGACTCCCCAGTCGTCAGAGAACGCGCAGCCCGTGCGATACAGGCGCCGCTCCCCTTCTGTTATCTCGCGGACGACCCGGCAAGGGTTGCCGACTGCAACCACGCCGGCGGGGACGTCGCGGACGACGACGCTCCCCGCGCCGACGACCGAGCCTGCGCCAATCGTCACACCTGGCAGGACGATTGCGCCCGCCCCGATCCACACGTCGTCGCCAACGGCAATGGGCAGGCCCCATTCCCAACCCTCGCGCCGGGGAACGGGATGCACGGGGTGCCCGGCCGTCGCGATCGTGACGTTCGGACCTATGAAACAGTTATCGCCGAACGTCACCTTCGCCACGTCGAGCACGCACAGGTTGTAATTTGCGTAGAACCCGTCGCCCACCTCGATGTTCGTGCCGTAGTCGCAATGGAAAGGAGGGTTTACTTCTACGCCCTCGCCGACCTTCCCGAGAATGGAGCGGATGAGCACGTCGCGCTCGCCCCAACGGTCGGGCGAAAGATGGTTGTATTCGAATACCAGCCGCGCGCACGCCTCGCGCTCGGCAGGCAAGCCGCCTCTATCGGCGCGATACGGCGCACCGGACAGCATGCGTTCTCTCTCGCCCACGTTCACCTCCCCGTATGTTTCGCTCGATGCAGTGTATCCCGTGTCTTAAATGCAAGAATCATTCCCGCATCACACGGAGGCCGCCACCCTGCGGGCAGCTGCCGTGATGCTCAGGTCGTCGACGTTGACGACGATGTCCGCGTACGATTCGTACAGCGGGACGCGTTCGTCGTAGAGCGCGCGCAGGCCCATGCCAGCGCCGCCGCGCATCACCACGCCGCGCTCGTCCAGGTCGCAGAGCCGCTCGAGGAGCGACTCGTAGGAGATTTGGAGATAGACCACCGTTCCGATTTCGCCGAGATGGCGCATGCCCTCGTCGGAGTACACGGCGCTCCCGCCCGTGGCAATGACGGTGTCGCACACGTCGATTTCCCGCAAGACGTCGTTCTCGAGGCCAATGAAGGCCTCGGGGCCCTCGGTGTCGATGACGTGCTGCAACGTTGCGCCGCACCGTTTCTGGATCAGCAGGTCGGCATCGAGAAAATCCTTGTTCAGCACCTTCGCGAGCACGACGCCCAGAGTTGATTTCCCCGCACCCGGCATTCCGATCAGCACTATGTTGCCGCTAGGCGCGTTACCGTCCGTCATCATGCCCGCCTTCCCCGTCGTCACGGCCTTCTTCCTCGTCGTCGGCCAATTCCCGCTCGTCGTCGACGGCGTCATCCGCCACGCGCGGCACGCGCAACGCAACCATCGCGACGCCCGCCGCGGCGACGAGTATCATCGCCGTCGTCGTCGGCTCCTTGAAGAAAAGGTGCTCTGCTATGCCCACGATGAGCAGCGTCGTCGAAATGCGCACGAGCGAAAGCCGCAGGCGAATCGGGTCCTTGCGCACGGCGGCCATCACGAGCGCGAGAAGCACGCAGGCAACGATGAGCGCCCCGAACAGCACCCTGACCTTGTTATCCCATATGCTCGCCCGCGCGTTGGCGTCGAGCCACCCTTCTTCTTCCGACATTGCGGCAGCCCTGCGCGCTTCCGTTCGGTACTGGGGCGAATCGCCCGACACGTTCGAGAGCCACGACACGGGGAACAGCACGTGGCATTCCGCATAATGGCCAGCGGGAACGCAATCGACGTGGTAAGACACCGTGCCGTCCTCCCCGATGCGAAACGTGCCGTCTGCAGGACCGTGCCCCCAGGCGACTACGTTTTCGCCCGGCTCGACCACCGCGTCGGCGGGCAAGGGCAACACGACTTGCAACGAGACGTCGGCGCAATCGACGGGCGAGCTGCTATGGGCGTACCGCCAGTACAACTCGCCCACATCGCGGAACACGCGCGCACGGTTCGTCACGACGTAATCGGTTTCGACCAGATAGGTCTCCCCCGCCGCCGAGGGAAAATACAGCCTCATCATGCCGTCGGAAATGTCATACGAATACCACGGGCGCACGCCGTCGCCCCGCTCGCCCGGCGCCGCCGCAGATCCGGGCGACGCGCCTTGGGACTCGGGGTCGGAGTCGACCATGACGAGCTTCGTCCAATCGGACGCAAGGTCGCCGTTCTCGTCCACGGGCGCCACGCGCACGTCGAGCACCTTCACCGATTCACGGCTTTCGGGTTGGTAGAAATAGCGCACGATGCCCTCGTTCGGCGACGTGAACGCAAACTTGTCGTAATCGACCACATGGACGGAGGCGTCCGTCTCGACGGTGAGTTCCGTCGAACGCTGTTCGACCGTGTAGGTCGGCGCGGCAAAGGCGGGCAGCGGGAACAAGAGCGCCGCCATCAGGATAAAGTATGCGAGCGCCAGGCGCTTCACGACGCGTCCCCTCCGAACACCGACGTCCCCTGCGGAAGGCGCCGCGGCAGACGAGCCGGTCGGGACGCCCTCCCTACCGAAAGGCCCCCGTTTCGGGGGCCCTCATGTTTCTGGCGGAGGCGGTAGGATTCGAACCCACGGAAGGTTTCCCTTCGACGGTTTTCA
>CAMOUE010000172.1 GCA_946626265.1 uncultured Eggerthellaceae bacterium
GTGAACGACGCGCTCATGGAGCTGCTCATCATGGCCGACGCCGCCAAGCGCGCCTCCGCGCGCTCCGTCTGCGCCGTCATCGCGCACTACGGCTACGCCCGCCAGGAGCGCAAGGCGGCCCCGCGCGAGCCCATCACGGCCCGCATGGTGGCAGACTTGCTCACCGTTGCGGGCGTCGACCGCGTCATCGCGATCGACCTGCACCAGGATGCGATCCAGGGCTTCTTCGACGTGCCCGTCAACCACATGACGGCCATGCCGCTGTTCGCCGAGTACTACAAGAACAAGGGCCTCGACCCCGAGAAGCTGTGCGTCGTGTCGCCCGACGTCGGGCGCGCGAAGGCGGCGAAGAAGTTCCAGACCATGCTCGACGCCGACATCGCCATCATGCACAAGGACCGCCCGCGCCATAACCAGTCCGAGATCACGGCGCTCATCGGCGACGTCACGGGCAAGATCTGCATCATCAACGACGACATGATCGACACGGGCGGCACGCTGTGCGCCGCCGCCGACACGCTGCTCGCGCGCGGTGCCGAGAAAGTCTACGTCTGCGCGACGCACGGCCTGTTCAGCGGTCCGGCGTTCGATCGCATCGAGAATTCGAGCATCGAGGAAGTCGTCGTGACGAACGCGGTGCCCGTGCCGTTCGAGCGCCAGAACGGCAAGATCAAGGTGCTTTCGATCGCACCGCTCGTCGCCCGCACCATCGAGTGCGTCTACACGAACGACTCGGTCGCGAAGCTGTTCGAATAAACCGGTTTCGATAATCCGGAAGAGGCCCGAAGCAGGGGACGGCGAGGCGAATCGCCGTCCCCTTTTATAGAGGAAGAGAGAGCGCGTGGCGCAATACCTGATCGTAGGCCTGGGCAATCCAGGCGAGGAATATGCGGAAACCCGGCACAACGCCGGGTTTCGCACGGTCGACATCCTGGCCGAAGAGGTGCATGCTCGCTATTGGAAGAACGAATGCGGCGCGCTGACGGCGAAGGGGGCCTACCGCGACGTCGACGTCGTGCTCGCGAAGCCGCAGAGCTTCATGAACACGTCGGGCGGACCGGTGAAGAAGCTCTGCGACGCGTACGGCGTCGCGCCCGACCATCTGATCGTGGTGCACGACGAGCTCGACATCGCGCCGGCCACCGTCCGCGTGAAGTTCGGGGGCGGTCATGCCGGCCATAACGGGCTGCGTTCCATCTGCGACAAGCTCGGCACGCGTGACTGGTACCGCGTGCGCTGCGGCATCGGGCGCCCTCCCGGACGCATGAACGTCGCCGACTACGTGCTCTCCGTGCCGAAGAAGGAGGCGGCCGACGACTTCGCATACGCCGTCGACCGTGCCGCCCAGGCGACGCTCTCGCTCCTCGTCGACGGCCTCGAGAAGACCCAGCAGAACTTCAACTAGAAATGAGCTGCATTGCGAGGTGCGGGGCGTTCCGGCGGCTCGTTTCATGTTACGATTCCCGCATGCAAACCACGAGCGAACAAAGCGTCGTCAGGCAATCCCAGTCGGGGGTCTATGCGCTGTTCGCGCTCGTCACGATAGGCGTGGCGCTCGGCAACCTGTCGCAGACGGGCCTCAACGCGATGCTGCCTTCGGCCATGGGGGAATTCGGCGTCGCGGTCGATGTCGGGCAATGGCTCACGACAGGCTACTTGCTCGTGCTCGGCGTCGCGGTGCCGATCGCGACGCTTCTCATGAGGCGCCTCGACGACCGCAGCTTCCTGCTCCTCGGCTTCGGGCTGTTCGCGGCGGGCTCGTTCGCGGACCTCGTGGCGCCCGAGTTCTTCACGATGCTTCTCGGCCGCATCTTGCAGGCGGTGTCAGTGGGGCTGCTCACCCCCAAGATGCAGACGACCGCCATGGCCAAGTTCCCACGGGGAAAGCAGGCCACGGCGATGGGCGTCGCCGGCATCGCGCTCGGTTTCGCGCCGAGCGTCGGGCCGACGGTCGGCGGGGGGATGGACTTCGCGTTCGGGTGGCGAAGCTTCTTCCTATTGCTGCTCGGCATTTCGATCGTGCTCGTCCTGCTCACGTTGCCGCTTGTCAAGCGGTCGGAGGCGGACTTCGAAGACGCCCGTTTCGAGACGGCGTCGTTCATCCTCTCGACGCTCGGCTTCGGCGGCGTGCTTTTGGGCCTCTCCCAAGCAAGCACGTACGGCTTTGCCAGCTTGTGGGTATGGGTGCCCGTCGCGGTCGGCGTGGTGTGCCTAGTCCTGTTCGTGCACAGGCAGCGGCGCGTCGACAATCCGCTCATGGACATGCGCATCTTCGAATCGAAGAAGTTCTTCGACGGGCTCCTCGCGTCGGTGTTCCTGTTCGCCTGCTACATGGGCGTCACGTTGGTCATCCCGCTCTACGTGCAGGATGTGCTCGGCGGCACGTCGCTCGATGCCGGCCTCGTGACGTTCCCGACCGTGTTCACGGCCGTGCTCGTCAACCCGCTCTCGGGCATCCTGGCCGACAAGACCTCCCCGCGCTTCTCGGCGCTCATCTTCGGGACGTTCCTCGCGGTCGGTTCGGTGCTCAGCGTGACCGTGGGGGAGGCCACCCCGCTGTGGTTGCTCTCGGTGTACCAGACCATCCGCGCAATCGGCGTGTCGGGCCTCATCGGCCCGCTGCTCACGTTCTCGCTCTCGGGGCTTTCCGGTCCGCTCATCGGCCACGGCAGTTCCGCTGCAGTCGTTATCCGCCAGGTCGCGGCGACGTTCGGCACCGCCATCATGGTGTTCTGCGTCGCTGCCCTCCATCCGGTTTCCGCGGCCAACGGCTGGTCTGCGGCGTTTCCGTACCAGGCTGCGTTCGCCTTCTCGGCCGTCATGGGCGCAACGAGCCTCTTCCTCGTCATCACGCGCGTGAAATAGGAAAAATTATCCCTCTCATCAGAGTTTTCGACTTTGGCGAACCCTTTGTTTCGTATACAATGAATCCTGATGAAACGGACCGAGACGACAAACGAACGGCGAGAGAGACGCGATGCGAGTCGCGATGGGGCACGCGCCCGCTCGAGCGCCGCGGCGCCTCGGCAATACTCGGATAGCGAGATCCTCCGCAACCGCATCATCGCGGTCGTAATCCTGGTTCTACTCGTCGTGCTCCTCTTCAATCTCGTGACCTGCATAGGCCGTGCGCTGGGCGGCTCGAGCGAAACCGCCGCGGTGGCGTCCACGTCCGCGCAAGCTGCGGGCCAGACGCAAAGCAGCCAGACGGTTCAATCCGGCAACTCGGGCACGTCTGCCCAGACGGGGGAATCCACCGGCAGCGGCACGTCTGCCCAGGCCGGCACGTCCACGGGCGATGCCGCGACCACGAGCGGCAACGCTTCGGCCACGGGTTCCACGACTTCGGGCGCAACGACCACCGGCACGACCACGAGCGGCACCACCGGCTCCACCACCGGCACCACGACAGGCGCGAACGCCGACGGCCTTCAGGACGAAGACTCCGATTCCCTGATGGAAGACGAGGACGATCCCTACGGCTATGGTGACGAAACCGATGGCGTCGACGGCCAGGACTACTACGAATACGACGGGACCGACGGCTACGATGACGGCGGCTACGATGACGGCTCGTACTATGATGACGGCACGGGCTACTACGACGACGGCGGCGG
The DNA here is from genome assembly GCA_946626265.1 of uncultured Eggerthellaceae bacterium. GTDB lineage: Bacteria > Actinomycetota > Coriobacteriia > Coriobacteriales > Eggerthellaceae > UBA9715. The sequence goes on from CAMOUE010000172.1 coordinate 3,618, forward strand.
CTACGACGAGTCGTACGACGCCGGGATGGAATAGCCCTTCCGCTGCAACCTATCCAAACCCATCTGTGAAATGAAGGTGAGCCGCACGAGGCGGGCGGTTCGCGGACGCATCGGTGCGCTACAATATCCAAGTTTGCGTCATAACGTATATCGAGGAGCTGGGAAACAGATGACCGATTTCACAAACGAGTATTGCATGCATACCGCGACGTGCGGTGAGCTGCGTAAAGATGATTGTGGCCGCGAGGTCACGCTGACCGGTTGGGCATGGCACAACCGCGACCACGGCGGGCTGATCTTCGTCGACCTGCGCGACCGTGCAGGCTACACGCAGGTGGTCGTCGACCCCGACTGCGTGAGCGCCGACGAGTTCGCCGTCGCCGAGCACTTCAGCCGCGAAGACGTGCTGAAGATCACGGGCAAGGTGCGCGAGCGCGGGCCCGAGGCCGTCAACCCCAACATGGTGACGGGCGAGATCGAGGTGCTGGCCAGCGCCATCGAGGTGCTGAACAAGTCGGTCACCCCGCCGTTCTCCATCGAGGACGGCATCGAGACCGATGAGACCACGCGTATGAAGTGGCGCTACCTCGACATCCGCCGTCCCGAGATGCTCGCCAACCTCAAGCTGCGCCACCAGGTCGTCACCGCCATGCGCGCGGCGCTGAACAAGCGCGACTTCCTCGAGATCGAGACGCCCATCCTGGCCAACTCGACGCCCGAGGGCGCGCGCGACTACATCGTGCCGTCCCGTCCGAACCCCGGCAAGTTCTACGCGCTGCCGCAGTCTCCGCAGCAGTTCAAGCAGATGCTCATGGTCGGCGGCGTCGAGCGCTACTACCAGATCGCCCGCTGCTTCCGCGACGAGGACCTGCGCGCCGACCGCCAGCCCGAGTTCACGCAGGTGGACATCGAGATGTCGTTCGTCCAGGGCGACGACGTCATCGACATGATGGAAGACGTCATGAAGGAGACCCTCGAGGCCGTGGGCGTCGAGCATCCCTTCCCGCTGCAGCGCATGCAGTAC
>CAMOUE010000173.1 GCA_946626265.1 uncultured Eggerthellaceae bacterium
GGGAACTTGACCCCTTCGCTCGTCCAGATGGTCTCGTACTTCTTTCCCGACGCCACGCTCCTCTTGCGCAAGATGAACCCGTTGAGGATCAGCTTCCACAGAAGCGGGTTCGTCGGCACGATGCGCGGATGACTGAGAAACGATTTCAAATACGCCCGCACGTCTTCAGGACGGGGGCTGTCAGGCGTTCCCGTGTTCGCGATAATCAGAGCTCGTTTCATCGGGCATACCCGTCTTTCTCAACGTCTCGCAGCATCGGGGCTGCTCCCCTCTCATTGGAAACCTATGGCTCTCCAAGTTTTTTGAGCTAAATCGGCTCGGCTATAGTAGCATGAATCGGTACGCAATATTCAGGGGAGGAACCGTGAGTAACACACTGCTGGAACAAACGCTCGATTACTACCGATCTAACTCGCAACGCTATATCGACGCGCTCTCTGACCATGGCGTGATCTTCGCCGATGCGGGCTCGAACGACAAAGCCATCGCTCCGCTCCGTGAAAAGCTTCGTGAAGCGGGCGCGGAATTCAAGAACGGCGGCGCTTCGATCGTCTTTGGCTGGCAATCGAAGGCATGCGTGGAATGCACGGGCGAAGGCGGGTCTGAAACGTTTTCCACGACGTTCAAATGCCACAGGGATTGCTATTTCTGCTTCAACTACAACGTTGCCGATTACGAGAAGTTCGTACGCGAGGGCTGCCCTTGGGAGCAAGGCCTCGCGGATTCCAAGAAGCAATTCGAGGACCTCGCCGCAATCGGCCTCACGGGCGGCGAGCCCTTGCTCGTTCTCGACGATTCCATCGCCTTCCTCGAACGTGCCCGCGAGATGTACCCGAAAGCGCATATGCGCATGTACACGTCAGGCGACCTGCTCACGGAAGAGGGCGCAGCCCGGCTTCGCGACGCGGGGCTCGACGAAATCCGCTTCAGCGTCAAGCAGGACGATACCGAGGAACGCCAGGAGCGCGTCCTGGAGGCGATGTCGCTGGCGAAGCGCTACATAGCCGACGTTATGGTCGAAATGCCGATTATCCCCGGTACAGGCGATCGTATGCGCGCCCTTTTCGACCGCTGGGCCGAGATCGGCATCACGGGCGTCAACTTGCTCGAGTTCTGCTTCCCCTTCCACAGCTGGGACGAATTCGCGGCCCGCGGGTTCGAAATCCGCAATCCTCCGTTCGACGTCATGTACGACTACGGATACTCGGGAGGCTTGCCCGTCGCCGGCAGCGAGGAGCTCTGCCTCGAGCTCATGCTCTACGGAATACAGAAGAAGGTTCCGTTCGGCATGCACTATTGCTCGCTCGACAACAAGCACCGCAGCGAGATGCGCCAGATGAACGAGCGCGGCGAGTTCCTGCACCTCTGCTACGAATTCGACACCGAGGATTTCTTCCTCAAGACCGCGAAGGTATATGGCGACGACGTCGTCCCGACAGTCGAAGCCATCAGCGACGCGGGCTGCCGCAGCTACCTCATGCTCGACGACGACGAAAGCTCGATCTGCTTTCCTCCCCATTACGTTAAGGCGCTCGAAGACGTCGACGTCACCCCGTGCATCTCGTACAACGTGCTCGAAAAGGAAGGACGCGACTTCTATCTTCAAGAAATCGATGTTCGGCCGGCGAAGTAGAGCCGCTCGCCGACTGCAGTAGCTGACGCACGCCGAATGTGCCCTATAGCAAGAAAGCCACCGGAAAGGTGGCTTTCTTGCTATAGGACGAAACGTCAGAGCCTAGTGACTGCCGTGCTTGGCGTTCTCGAGCGCCTGCTCGGCCTTCTCGAGATGAACCTGGCTCAACGGCTTGCGGCCCCACTTGGCGTTCCATACGATGAACGTGCCAAGGCCGGTGAAGAACAGGCCGAAGACTGCAAGCATGAACGAACCCAGGTGAACGAGGCCGGTCATGGCATGCTCGCCACCCAGGAACAGGTCGAAACCGGTGTTGAACATGTTGTAGCCACCGACGGGGATCAGGCAGGAGAAGCCCTGGCCGAACTGGCTGACGAGCCACTGGGACAGACCGGGCAGGCAGAAGATAGCGCCGCACATCCAGCCGCCCATCAGGATCCACACTTGCTTAGCGCTCGGAACGGCAGCCTTGACGACGAGCCAGATGATCTGGAACACCGCGCAGATGAGTCCGCCGCCAACGAAGGCGCGAGCGCCGATCGTCAAGGAAACGAGAGGATCGGTGGAAGCGATGATTGCCGCAGGGACGTCTGCGGGAGGAGTCCAACCCAGCATGCCCGCGACATAGCCCATGGCGATGCATACCACGGCACCTACCGCATTGAACCAGATGACCAACCACGCTCCTGGCCAGATCGACTTGCCGAGCGACTCGCCCTTCGTCCACGGAACGACCATCTTCATGCCGACCGCCATGGCAAAGCCCGCGAACGGGAACAGCGCGCCAAACGTGGCCCATTCCTCGAAATACTGGTAAATGGCGAGTCCGCCAAGGATAAAGCCGATTACGCCGAGGCTCACGAGGACGGCGCCGCCCTTGAAGAACTCCATGGCAGTGCCCGTGAGCGCAGCATTCCAGAAGCCGAATAGCCCCTGCGCTATGAGCGCGAATAGACCGCCGAGCAGGAAGCTGTAAATAACTGTCTTGTACGGTTTCATTATCATCCCCTTCGCATCGAAACCTGTGCAGCGAACCGTTACGGTTATCCCCTGGCAAACCATAACCAGGTAATTATAAAGGCAAAATGCGTCTCTTTGTCAGTCAAAGTAGCAATCGGCTCATTCGGGTTTGCGAACGTTTATTGCCACTGCCGTGAACTTCACGTCTTCGGTCGTCGGGGCCGTGGGAACCGTGCGCCCGAACTTGAAACCCGTGTCGGGGTCCACTGCAAGCTCGTCCACGATTTCGGGATCGATGAACCCAACCGACTCGAGATGCGAGAAGAACTCCTCTTTCGTCCGCCCTGCCTGAATGCTGTTGCCCAGCTCGCACGCAGCCTCGCACGTGAGCTCGTCGCGCTCCTTGTCGGAGAACACGGTTTCGCAGATGAGCAAACCGCCCGGCCTCAAGACGCGGAAGAACTCGGAGAGCGCCTTCTTCTGGTCGTAGAGCAACGTCATGATGTTGTTGATGTAGACCGCGTCAACGGAATTGTCGCCGATTCCCGCAGCGATGAGGTCTTCGGGGCAAGCGACATGGAACTCCATGTTGTTCGCCTTCAGATGATTGTCGTGCCAAGCGCGCTCCATGCCGCCTTCGGCTTCGCGGATGTAATCCTCGGACCAGTCGACTCCGATTACATGGCCGGATTCGCCGACGCGCGCGGAGATCTTGTAGACCCCTTTGCCGCGCCTGCAGCAGACGTCGAGCACGCGCAAGCCCTTGAGCCCCGGCAACGTCATGCGAGACATGCTCGCGAATCCCCATTCGGCCTCGCGCCCATCGTAATAGTCCCACATGTCCTTCTTGTTGAACGCGCCGCCACGCTTGCGCTTCGGAGCCTCCCGGCTATCGTCCCCACCGCCTGCCGGCGTCGTGCGGGCCGAACCGAGGCCGGCTGCACCGGCCATATCGGCGCCGAGCGTATCCGCCACGTATTCGTAGGCGGATTCGAGGTTCGTCTCGATGTCGCCGAGCTCGCGGATACGCGAGCTCAGGTCCTTCCGGGTCACATCGACCTGAAGCTCGTCGTTGTGCTTGTAGTACTTCTCGTTCCCGTAATGGGCGATGTACTGCGTCGTAGCCGCGCGCGTCGTCAGCTCGGCCACGAACACCAGCATTTCGCGCGTCGAGCCCCAGCAATGCTCGACGAAGTCGAATGCGTTGTCCATCTTGGAGCCGGCCTCGTCGACGAGCGGCTTGATTTCGTCTACCTGCTTGCGGTAAGCCGCATTTATGGTCGCGAAGGCCTCGTCCCCCTCCATTGCCTGGGCAAGCTCGCATTCGTCCACGAACAGGCGCAGTTTCTTCAAGACGAGATTCTCGCGGCGCACCCAATCCGGTTTCGCGGTCCCGGATGCGACCTTGCGCTCGAGCGTCTCCTCCCGCTTCCGCATGGGCGCAACCACGGCCTCTTCGACGGAACCACCTCCCAGAAGGTCGGGCTTGGCAGCACGCAGCATGTCGCGAAGCTCCACGACGATGCCCTCCTGGTCGAGGGCCGCCTTGCACGCCGTTCCGACGCCGTCGAGCATGAGGCCGAGCAGCGCGACCCGCTCGTCGAACTCCGCTTCCTCTGCCCGCTCGAAAATCTCTTTGTCGGCATCGCCTGAAAGGATGCGTCCAATCTGGTAATCGGAGCGATACTTGTCGAAAAGCTTGTAGTACACGGCGAAACGGTCCGCGATGTCGTCGTCGCGCAGGAACTGCGAGAACAGGTCGATGTCGACGGGTTTTGCCATCTTCTCGTACAGCGAGATGACTTCTCCCAGGTCCTCCCAGGCGCGCGCCGTCACGAAGCTCTTGCCGCCGCCCGCCTTCGACTCCACCTTGTAGAAGCAGTCCGGCTTCGCCTCGAGGAACGTGGTCACGACCGGGTGAATGCCCTTCTCGGTTGCATAGCGCTTCCAAGTGGGGTAATCGGGCTCTACGTCGAGCTCGCGCAGGCGGTCGAGCGTGACGACGTCGAACTCGTGCACGGACTTGTTGTACTCGGGCGGGT
>CAMOUE010000174.1 GCA_946626265.1 uncultured Eggerthellaceae bacterium
ACGTGGAGGGCGAGCCCGCCCCCGTCTACGACGGCAGGGATCCGTCCAAGGCCGCGACCGCGCAGTACACCTACGCGTTCACCAGCTGGGATGGCGGGACCGTGGAAGGCGCGGTTACGACCTACCGGCCACTTTTCTCCGAGACGGTCAACGAGTATATGGTGAGGTTCGTGAACGATGACGGGACCGAGCTGCAGGGCGGCAGGGTGGCCTACGGCGAGACGCCGGAGTACAAGGGCGCGACGCCGGAGAAGCCCGCCACGGCGCGGTGCACGTACACGTTCAAGGGCTGGGACAAGGATATCGTCCCCGTTACGGGCGACGCCACCTACACGGCGACGTATGCCGAGACGGCAAAGAAGGGCACTCTCACCTTCGACCTGGCCGGCGGAACGATCGATGGCAAGACCGGCACGATCACTATCGAAGCGAACGTGGGCGACACTATCAAGCTCCCCGGAGCGCCGACGCGAGAGGGATACACGTTCAAATTCTGGAAGGGCTCGGAGTACGAAGCCGGAGCCGACTACGAGGTCGAGGGCGACCACGCCTTCACGGCCGAATGGGAGAAGGACGCGCCTGCACCCGTGACAAAGCATACCGTGAGCTTCGACGCCAACGGGCACGGCACGGCACCCGCCGCGCAGGAGGTTGAGGACGGCAAGACTGCCTCCAAGCCCTCAGACCCCAAGGCCGACGGCTGGACCTTCGGCGGCTGGCACATCGACAAATCATGCACGAAAGCATACGACTTCTCGAAACGCGTCACGGCCGATGTGACGCTGTACGCGAAGTGGACGCAGACGTCGTCTGGCACGACGAAGGGCGCGTCGCCCAACACGTCTTCCGGCTCATCGCCCAAGACCGGCGATGATTTCGGAGGGATGGTGGCCGCGCTCGCAGCGACTGCCGCCGGTGCGCTTTTCCTGGCGCTTTTTGCGGGCATCTGGCGCAGAAAGGGTGAACAAGCCGGCGGCGTTGACCGTACGAGGCGATGACGGTTGGGTTAGCCTGGACAGGAGAACAGTCCATCGGAGGGGCGATGCGGGAAACCGTGGCGCCCTTTGACATTGTGACGTCCGGCGACAATGCCTGCATCGGTAATGGTGCGGGCATTTTTCGTTCTGCCCGCCTGGATGAAAGGATCGATCGATGGACGGTGAGCAGAATGGCACGCAAGCGCAGCAGCAGGACACGCAGCAGCAGAGCTAGCAACAGCAAGAGGCGCAACAATCGCAGCAGGAAACGCAGCAAGCAACAGGCGCGTCCGGCGCTGGAAAACCTGCCGGAAATCCCGCAGGAGCTTCCGGAGCGGGAACGGGCGCAAACACAGACGCCTACGAGGCGCAATTGGCGGAACGCGACAAGCGCATCGCAGAGCTCGAGGCCCAGGTCGCAGGCGCTGCCAAGACAGCTGAGGCAGCAGAGGCGCTAAGGGGCGAGATCGCAGAGCTCAAGGCGCAGGGCGAGTCGGAGCGCGTCGACTTCAAGCTGCAGCTCGCGGGCGTTCGCAACGTGAAGGCGGCCCGTGCGCTCCTGGACGACCACGCGGGCGACATCGACGCGCTGAAGGCGGCCGAGCCGTGGCTGTTCCAGGACGGCGGCCAGAAGCAGCAGTCCGGCAAGACCGGGCTGCCGAACGCGGGAACCGCGACCGATTCGGGCAAGCAGCTGAAGCACTTCATGGGGATCGCCGGCGTCGACGACTCCGAGTAAGCAACAACGACTAGTGGCGCGTGGGTGCCGGGAAAGGAAGGCTTGACATGGCCAACAGCATCGAGTTCGCGCGCAACTACGTGAGCGTGATAGACAAGGTTTACCAGAGGGCGGCGGTCTCGCACGTGCTCAACAGCGGGCCGCGCATGGTCCGAGCAGGTCATAACGCGAAGGAGATCATGATTCCGCGCATTTCCGTGACAGGCCTGGGCGACTGCGTGCGCAACGTCGGGTACAAGACGGGCAGCATAAACTACTCCTTCGAGACCGTAACGCTTGACTACGATCGCGGAATACGTTTATTCGCGGACGTAATGGAGCGTCGTCGAGGAGGCGGGGATCAACGACTGCTTTTTCGAGGTATGTGAAGCTTCGCATACCTCGACTAATGTTGTGCCGAGGGAAATGCGAAGGCGGCTTTTAGACTGTCTGGTGAGAAGCCTGACGGCATATCGCGCGCTTCGCATAACGTAATGCATCCTAGACTTGCAGCATCTTGCAGCTACGATCTAGGAGGCGATGAGAATGAAGTATATAGCGCAAGATGCCGTAAAGCGTGGCCTTTCGTATCTTGAGACGGAAAGGTACGGCCCGGATCCAATCAGGGCGTACGGCAAGGAACGGCGCCGGCTGGCAAAGTATTGCGATGAGCGGTACGGAGGACTCCTCGACGAAGCGGCGGTAGGGCGCTTCTTGGCCGACACGGGAATACCGGGCACGCCCCTGACGGCATACGAGAAGCAGAGGTTCCGCGCAGCCCACGCCCTGCTCGACATAGCGGAGACGGGGCGGCCCGCCCCGATGTACGGGGACCGAACCAGATTCAAGGTCCCCAGCCGCCTGCTCGACACGTACCGAGCGTACGAGGACCGCCTCGCAGGCCGGGAGTATGCCGACAGCACGACGAGAAGGAAGCTCGGCTTTGCCAGGAATACGCTATCGTGGCTGGGCGAATCGGGAGTTGGCTCCGCCGAGGGCGTGACGGCTGCGGCCATGTCGGAATTCGCGGGGTCCCTGTCGGGCATGGCGGCGCAGTCGCGGACGACGTGGCTCTACTTCGTCAGGGAGTTCGCAGGCGAAGCCCGTCGACTACGCAAGCGTTTCTTCGCTCGCCGCCGACGTCGCCGCCTTGCAAAGCGACGTCACCGGCAGCGACGGCAACCTGACCACGGCAGCTTCCGTGGCAGTGGTCGAGAATACCGTGACGACGGCCATCGACGACTTGGACGAGCTCGCGGAGGTGGAGTTCTAGCCAGCGCCGCTCTCTAGAGAATCCTGGTGTTGTGAGAGGGGTCGATCTGGCTGAGGTCGTCGGGCGGCTGAGGCGGGATCGGGTCTCCGCAGTAGGGGCACGTGCCGCTCGTGACGCCGGGCTCCGCCGCCACGGGCATGCCGCATGTCGGGCAGTTGGCCATCTGTACGTCTTTCTTTTCCACCGGGCTGGGCCTGAAGCACATGGTTCCCACCACGCCTCTCTGGGTTCGCATCTCGCCGGAATCGGCCTCGCGCTAATTATACGTTAGGCGCCCGTAAATCGTCCCGGCGCATTTGTGCCGAACTCAGGTCATCGATTCGACGCAAGGAAGAGTACAGCATGCTGAGCTGGTAGCCATTCCGCTATGCGCCACCCGTGGCGACTTCTACTTCACGAGAAGCTGAATCTCGGTGAGCCACTCGTCGACGGAATCCTTGTTCCAGACGCCGTCGATGTAGCTCTCGCGGCTGAGGCCGACGACCTCGTAGCCATCGTCCTCGGCGTACTGGTAGATGTAGGCGTAGGCCGCGCCGATCTCTTCGTAGGCGCCCTTATGGTATAGGCTGAGCACCTTCGTCTCGGGGATGTCGCGGAACTTGATGTTGTCGCTCTCAACGCCGCGTGCGGTTACGGCCTCGGAGTGCCTCACGCGCACGTTGCGCTCGCGGTACTCGCCGTCGAGGTACTCGACGAACTCGTACGGCGGCTCGGCGCACTTCAGCCCGGGGTTGAGCGCACGGACCTCGGCGCCCTGGGCCGGGATCCACTGCATGGCGTCCGAGTATTTCTCCAGCGTGGCCTCGGAATAGTATACGATTGTTGCGGGTATGGCCTTCTCTGTGACCTGGTAGTCCATTTCGCCCTCCTTGAAAAGATAGTCGATGATGGAGATGCGGACGGCTATGCCGGCTTGCTCGGCCCGGAGCTCCTCGGCCTTCCGCTGCAGCGTCTCGCGCGCGTCGGCCCCAGCGATGATCCGCCTTACCTCCTCGACGGAGACCCCGAGCTGTCGCAGCGATTTCACCTTTGCAGCCTCCATGGGCTGCGAGGTCGTGTAGAGCCTGTATCCCGTGTGCGGGTCGACCTTGCTTGGCGCGAGGATTCCCTCACGCTCGTAGAAGCGCAGCGCCTTCACGGTCAGCTGCGAGAGCTTCGAGAACTCGCCGATCTTGAGCATGTCCGTTCCATCCCTTCGTGTCGCGACGAGGCGATCATCGCCCATCCCCCGAGGGGAGAGTCAACACTGCTTTTGGAATTATCATCGACGAGTTCTGGTCATCGGCGGTTCGTGGAATGGTCATCGGCGAAGTGCGGTGCGATGCGCTGCGTGCAGCACGTTCCGTCGGTAGCTGTTCTACGGTTTACCGATAGCCTTTCCACGCTTCGCCGATAACAGTGAGACGCCAAGCATCGCATCACATGTTTGAACCATGCGCGTGCAGTCCTTTCCAGTCATACTGATATTTTGGCGAATTATGTCGGCATTCGCCATAGCTACAACCCCGCCCGAGCCGAAGAATTGCGTCTGAGCGACAAATCGGAGTTTGAAAAGGAGATCAATAACATGAAAGATAAGTATTATGATCAGGCTATCGCATGCGTGAAGGACCGTGTCCTACCCGCCCAGCTCGAGCT
>CAMOUE010000175.1 GCA_946626265.1 uncultured Eggerthellaceae bacterium
CCCGAATGGCGCGGCAAGCCCGTCATCGTGGGCGGCGGCGCGGCCGGGCGCGGCGTCGTGTCGACCGCCTCGTACGAGGCGCGCACGTTCGGCGTGCATTCCGCCATGCCGTCCTCGACGGCGAGGCGCCTTTGCCCCGACGCGATCTGGACGACGGGCAATTACACCCGCTACCGCGAGGTGTCGAACGCGGTCATGGAGATACTCCGTGCGGAAACCCCCCACGTCCAGCAGGTGAGCATCGACGAGGCTTTCATGGACGTGTCGCCCACGAAGGTGAACACGGAGCATCCGGTGTCGATTGCCCGCAGGATCCAGGAGAGGGTCGAGAAGCTCGGCGTAAGCTGCTCCATCGGGATAGGCACCACGAAATCGATCGCGAAGCTCGCATCCGACATGGACAAGCCGCGCGGACTCACCGTCGTGCTTCCGGGCAGCGAGCGCAATTTCATGGACCCGCTTCCGATACGCGCGCTCAGCGGCATCGGCCCCTCGGCTGAAAGGAAGCTCGCCGCGCTCGGCATCAAGACGCTCGGCGAGCTCGCACGCGCGGACCGCGAGCAGATCGTGAGCCTGCTCGGAAAGTCGGGCGCCGTGATGATGGATCGCGCGCGGGGCGAGGAGACGGCGCCCGTCGATCCCGACGACGAGGTCAAGTCGGTGTCGAACGAGACTTCCTTCGCGGTCGACCTCACGGACCGCGAGGACATCATGGCGGAAATTGCCACGATGGCCGCCAAGGTCGCGCGTCGGTTGCGCGCGAAGGGACTTGCGGGGCGCACGTTGTCGCTCAAGGTCCGCTATGCGGATTTCTCCGTGAGGTCGTGCCAGAGGCCGGTCGGCGGGGCGGGGGACAACGAGTACGAGTTCATGGAACAGCTCGACGAGATGCTCGACGAGCTGTGGGCGCCCGGCATGGCGCTCAGGCTCGTCGGCGTCGCCGTGACCGGTTTCGAGCAAGATTTAGAACCCGAGCAGCTCGCCCTCTTCGAGGACGACGTCCCTGCCGCAGGCGCCGAATCCGTCCGCAGCCTCATCGACGCGACGGACAAGGTGAAGAACCGCTTCGGGGAGGGCGCGCTGAAGTTCGGGCGCGAGCTGAGGCTTTCGGGCATGGACACGGGCTCGTCGTCGAAGAACCCAGCCGACTACAAGTGAGCCGAAACGAAAGCGCGCCTGCGCATCGAAGTGCAGGCGCGCTCGTCGCTCGTTTGCAGCGCGTCGTTAGCGATGGTCCGCCATGAAGAACAGCGCGAGCGTTCCCGGACCCGCATGCGCGCCGATGACCGGGTCGAGTATGTTGACGCAGAAGTCCGTGCAGCCAAACCGCTTCTTGATCTCGTCGACGAGCAGCTGCGCGTCTTCCTCGCAATCGCCATGCGAGATGAAGACCGTCTGGTCGGCAGCCGGTTGCGCGATCGTCTCTTCCATATGGTCGACCAAGTCCATGATCGACTTCTTTCGGCCCCGGACCTTGTCCATGGGGATGAGATGGCCCTCGTCGTCGACGTGGAGGACGGGCTTGATCTTCAGCAGCGTGCCCGCCCAGGCGCTCGTGCGCGAGACGCGGCCGCCGCGGAACAGGTAGACGAGGTCGTCGACCGTGAACCAATGGGCCAGGTTCAGCTTGTGCTCCTCGACCCAGGCGTGCGTCTCCTCGATGGTCGCGCCGTCACGCGCCATGCAGGCCGCCTTGTACACGAGAAGGCCTTCGCCGAGCGCGGCGGCGAGCGTGTCTACGTGCAGAATCTTGCGGTCGGGGTACTCGCCCTTGAGCTCTTCGCAGAGGGCGGCAGTCGCGGCGTACGTGCCGGAAAGACCACTCGAGAAGCCGATGTAGAGCAGGTCGCGGCCGGAATCCAGGATTGCCCTCAGCGTCTCCTCTGATTGCTTTATGTTCGGCAGCGACGTGGTGAACACCTTACCCTCGCGCATGAGGTTGAAGAACAGCTTCAAGTCGCTCTTCTCGCCTTTGGTGTAGCTTTGGTACTGCTTTCCGTCGCTCATGAACGTGAGCGGAAGGATGTGCAGGCCGAATTCCTCGATCTGCTCGTCGGTCAGATTGCTGCTCGAATCGGTGACAATCTCAAACTGCATGTAACGCCTCCATCGTTTTTGTAACGACGCCTATTGTACACAAACTGGAATCATGGGGAACAAATCTATCGGCGGCATGCCGTTTGTCCCCATTCTCGTTGCTCTGCACAAATACGGAAGCGAATTCGAAAAACGAATGGTCGTCCTATGTGGCGCGGGGATTCAATGGCTGTTCAGGGCGCACGATAGCGTATACTTATCGGGTTTGTGTATCAGCATGAAAGAGGAAACCGTGGCGAACGCATACAAGAATACGATGAACTTGCCGGAGACCGACTTTCCGATGAGGGGCAACCTCCCCGTAAACGAGCCGAAGCGTCTCCAGAAATGGGAAGAAGAGAAGATCTACTGGCGCGTTCTCGAGAAGAACGCCGACGGGGAGCCGTTCATCCTTCACGACGGTCCTCCCTACGCGAACGGCCCCATCCATATCGGGCACGCGTTCAACAAGATTCTCAAGGACTTCGTAAACAAGTCGCACGCCCAGCGCGGCTACTACACGCCCTACATCCCGGGCTGGGACTGCCACGGGCAGCCGATCGAACACATGGTCGAGGAGACGCTCGGAGTCGAGAAGTTCCGCGAGACCTCGCAGCCCGAGGTTCGGCGCCTGTGCCGCGAGTGGGCCGAGAAGTACGTCGGCGTGCAGCGCGAGGGCTTCAAGCGCCTCGGCGTGAACGCGGACTGGGAGCACCCGTACCTGACGTTCATCCCCAACTTCGAGGCGGGCAACGTCGAGGTATTCAAGAAGATGTACCTCGACGGGGCGATCTACCGCGGCCGCAAGCCGATCCACTGGTGCAGCCATTGCCATACGGCGCTCGCCGAGGCCGAGATCGAGTACGGCAACGAGACGAGCCCCGCCATCTTCGTGCGCTTCGAGATGACGACCGTCCCCGCCGGCCTCGAGGCCTGGGAAGGCAAACTCGACGTCGCGATCTGGACGACGACGCCTTGGACGCTGCCGGCCGACGACGCCGTCATCCTGCATCCGACGGAGAGCTACGTCGCCGTCGAGTACGAAGGCCGCGCGATCATCATGGCAGAGGCCCTGACCGAGAAGCTCATCGCCAAGTTCGGCTGGGAGGGAGCGCACGTCGTCGACGGCTGGAAGATGAATGGCACCGAGCTTGCCCACAACCGCTACAAGCAGCCCATCTTCGCTGACCAGGGCGAGGAAGGCGTGTTCATCTACGCCGACTACGTCACGATGGAAGACGGCACGGGCATCGTCCACACGGCACCCGGCCACGGCGTCGACGACTACCTCGCCGGCATGAAGTTCGGCGTTCCGGTCATCATGCCGGTCGACGACAACGGGCATTTCTACGAGGGCGAGGGCATCGGCTTCGGCGGCCCGTTCTCGGGCATGGAGGTCAACGAGGCGAACCCCGTGATCATCGAGTGGCTGCGCGAGCGCGGCATGCTCATCATGCACGAGGACATCGACCACAGCTACCCGCATTGCTGGCGCTGCCACGAGCCCGTCATCTTCAGGGCGACGAACCAGTGGTTCGTGTCCATGGACGACACGGGCCTGCGCGACGCAGCGTCCAAGGCCATCGAGAACGACGTCGAGTGGATTCCCGCCTGGGCGTCTAACCGCATCGGCTCCATGGTCGCGGAGCGGCCCGACTGGTGCATCTCGCGCCAGCGTTCCTGGGGCGTTCCCATTCCGGTCTTCACGTGCTCGAAGTGCGGCGAGACCGTCGCAAACGAGATAACGTTCGACGCGGTCATCGACCTGTTCTACGAGAAGGGCGCCGACGCGTGGTTCACGCTGAAGCCCTCCGACTACCTTCCCGCGCATACATGCTGCCCGAAGTGCGGCGCCGGCGTCGGTGACCTCGAACCCGAGAAGGACATCCTCGACGTGTGGTGGGAAAGCGGCGTCTCGCACGTCGGCGTGCTGAAGCACCGCGCCGACGAGGGAGTGCGCTGGCCTGCCGACATGTACCTCGAGGGCTCCGACCAGCATCGCGGCTGGTTCCAGAGCTCGCTGCTCACGAGCGTGGGCGCGTACGGGCAGCCGCCTTACAAGAGCGTCATGCACTGCGGCTTCACCGTCGACGAGAACGGCGAGAAGATGTCGAAGTCGAAGGGCAACGGCATCGACCCCGCAGAGGTCATGGACAAGTTCGGCGCCGACGTCCTGCGCCTTTGGGTCTCGTCTGTCGACTACTCGCATGACGTGTCGATTTCCGACAACATCCTCAAGCAGGTTTCCGACGCCTACCGCAAGTTCAGGAACTCGCTGCGCTTCCTGCTCGCTAACCTCAGCGACTTCGGCAACGACAAGATCGTCGGGTCGTGGGACGACCTCGAGCCGGTCGACAAGTACTTCATGGCGAAGTGCTACGCGTTGCTGCGCGAGTGCGAACAATGCTACGACACCTACAAGTTCTCGGGCGTCTACCGCGCCTGCTACGATTTCGTGAACGAGCTCTCGAGCGTCTACATGGACGTCGCGAAGGACCGCCTCTACTCCGAGGCGCCCGA
>CAMOUE010000176.1 GCA_946626265.1 uncultured Eggerthellaceae bacterium
TGGGGTCCCTTCTCGCCCATCTACGGCGTCGGGGCCGTGCTCATGACCATCGCGCTCAACCGCTTCAAGGACCGAAACATCGTGTTCATCTTCGTTGTCTGCACCATTATCGGCGGCGGTTTCGAGTACTTCGTCAGCTGGTTCATGGAGGTGGCGTTCGGCGCCTCGGCCTGGGACTATTCCGACCAGTTCCTCGGCGACATATTTGGCGGGCGCACGTGCCTGCTTTTCGCGTCGATGTTCGGCCTCCTCGGCACAGTGTGGATCAGACTGCTGCTGCCGGTGTTCCTGCGGTTGTTCAACCTCATCCCCTGGAAATGGCGCTATAGCGTGACGCTCGTGTGCGCCGCGTTCATGCTGGTGAACTGCGTCATGACCCTGCAGGCGCTCGACAACTGGGGCGCACGCGCGGCGGGCCACGTGCCCGAGGCGGGAATCGAGCAGTTCTATGCCGAAAACTTCGATGACGAATACATGGCGAACCGCTTCCAGAGCATGACCATCGATCCGGAGAAGTCCGTGCGCTCGTAGCGGCTGCGGCTCTAGAGCGCGCCCTTGTCATCGTCGAGCGCGCGTGAGTACGGCCGATCGAAAGTCCATGAGAAGAGGCGCGGGATGCCCCGCGCCTCTCTCGTTCTCAAATCCAGCGTCTTTGAAGGCTACTTGTCCGTTTTCACGCCCTTGTACAGGCGCCATGCGAAGAAGATGCTGACGACGTAGCCGATTGAGCCCACGATCGGGAAGGCCACGAGGAAGGGCGTGGTCTCCATGGCGCCGACGGGCACCGTGCACAGCAGGCACGAGCCGATGAACAGCGCCACGACCATGAGCGCGCGCACGGCATAGCCCACGAGCCGCTCGACCGAGTCCAGGGCCTTCTGCTCGAAGCTGAAGTCGGTGCGGATGCCGATCTGGCCCTTCTCGAGCATGTCGAGCGCCTCGGCGGTCTTGGCCGCAGAGCGCGAGGTGCTGTCGAAGAACTTCAGCAGCTCCATGGCGATCGGGCCGTTCATCTCAGCGAGCTCCTCGTCGCTGAGATTGCTGAAGTCGAGGTCGAGGCCGATGCCGACATCGACCTTGTCGATGAAGTAGTTCAGGATATTCACGCGTGGGCTGAGCGTCTTGACGGTGCCCTCCGCCGCGGTGATGCCACGCGCGAGGTTGGTGAGGAACGGGTCGATCTTGTAGCTCTCGTCCTGCAGGCCGCCGATGACCGAGCCCAGCAGGTCGCCCAGGTCGAAGTCGCCGAAATCCGAACCCGTGTACTGGCCGCACATGTCCTCGCACATCTCGAGCATGGCGCCGTGGTCGATCTCGCCCATGGGCTGCGCGGCCTTGAGCACCGTGCGCTTCAGGCTGTAGGCGTCCTGCATGACGATGGAAGTGACCAGGTCGAGCAGGATCTGGCGCTGCTGCTGGGTCAGGACGCCCATCATGCCGAAGTCGATCCACTCGATGCTGTGGCCGGGAAGCGGCAGCTTGTCGTCAGCGGGCGCGCCCTCGGCGGCCGCCGCGCCTTCGACGACGGTTGCGTTTTCGGCGCCTTCCGGTTCGGCGGCCGGCTCTTCCTCGGTCGTCGGCTCGGCCGGCACCGGCTCCTTGATGAGCACGTTGCCCGAATGCGGGTCGGCGTGGTAGAAACCGTCGACGAGCACCTGGCTGGCGAAGTTGTCGGCAACGAGCGCCGCGATGCGGTCGCGCTCGTCGTCGTCGAGCGATTCGATGTATGCGAGGTCGCCGACCTCGTGGCCCGTGACGAAGTCCTCGGTCAATATCGCCTCGTTCGTGTACGCGCGGTAGCACTTGGGGCTTGCGATGCCTGCGCGATTGGCGTTGTTGCCCCAGAACTTCTCGAGGTTGACCGCCTCGTTGGTGAAGTCGAGCTCGATCTTCGAGGTCTTCTCGAGCTCTAGGATCAGGCCCTTTACGTCGATGCCGCCCAAGCCGTCCTTGGCGAACATGTCGAGCACCTTTTCGAGCAGGGCGAAATCGCGCGCGACCGTGTCGACGACGCCGGGGCGGCGCACCTTCACGGCCACGACGGTGCCGTCGAAGAGCGTAGCCCTGTGCACCTGGCCGATCGAAGCCGACCCCAAGGGCTTGTCGTCGAACGAAGCGAACAGCTCGTCGACCGGCTTGCCGAGGTGCTTCTCGATCTGTGCATGGACGGTGTCGAGGTCCATGGGCGCCACGTTCGAGCGCAGCTTCGAGAGGGCGTCGGCGTACTCGGCCGGAATGTACTCGGCTTGCTGGGAGGCGATTTGGCCGATCTTGACGAACGTCGGTCCCAAGTCCTGGATGATGCCAACCACGATCTCGGGCGTGATGCCGTCGTCGTAATCGTACTTGCGGATGATGTTGATGATCTCCTTCAGCCTGCCGCTCGTATCCGGGCCGGCTTTCTTCGCATCCCTGCGTTGCTTGATCAGAGCAGATATGAATCCCGACATTGGTATCGAACCTCTCTCTTCTTGCGATCGTTGCCGTGCAGCTACGAACCTGAAACCATTCTACTCGAATGTACTGTTCCGAACGGCAATGAGCTCATCATTTGCTGAATTGCCTCCTTCGAACCAATACCATTCTCGGCCCTAACACAACTACCTGCTGACGCTGGTTCTCAGATGGAAGCGAGCGCCGTGACCAACCGCAGGGGCGCGCCCACTGCTCCCATGTGGTCGAAGTGCCCGTGCGTGAGCAGTATGGCCTCGATGCTCCAGCCGTTTTCGCGGATTGCCCGCAGGAACAGATCCGGCTGCGCGCCGGGGTCCACGAGAACGCCGCGGTCCGTTTCGCTGTCGACCACGAAGTAGCCGTAAGTGGCGAACACGCCGCGCGCAAGCAGGGGGTAGATCTCGACGGCCATCAGAAGCACCCGTCCGGGCCGCAGGTCATGCCTTGCGCGGCGCCTTTTGCGAACGCCTCGTCGTGCGCTTTCTGCAGGACTTTTTCCATCTCGTCGGCCGGGTAGCATCCCGATATCGCGTACTTGTCGTCCACGACGAAAAACGGCACGGCGTGCACACCCATCGCGTAAGCCTGGTGCTCGTCTGCGCGGACCTCGGCCTCGTACTCGTCGGAACCGAGCACGCGCTCGACCTCTGCCCCGGGCAATCCCGCCTCGGCGGCGAGTCGGCGCAGCACGTCGCGGTTTGCCATGACCTCGTTTTTCACGAAGTACGCTTCGTAGCACAGCTCCTCGAAGCGCGTGTTGCCGAGCTCGTGCGCGAGCTTGGTCAGCCGATGGGCGTCAAGCATGTTGGTGTTGAGCGTCGTCGCGTAGTTGAAGTCGATTCCCTCGTCGCGGCCCATACGGCTGATGCTGTCGATGCGCTCTTGCGCTGCCGCTTTCGACAGGCCGTATTTCGTCGCGAAGCGGTCGAGCGTGGAGCCGGTCGCCTCGTAGGGCGCGTCGGGATTGAGCTCGAACGCCTTCATCTCGATCTCCACGTCGTCGAGTCCGAGCAATTCGATGGCGCGGCGCAGGCGCGTCTCGCCGATGTAGCAGTACGGGCACGCGAAGTCCGACCAGTAGGTGACCTTCATGTTGATTCTCCGCTCCTCGATGCAGCACGGCGGGTTGCGCTTTCCTTGTTCGATGAGTACTATCGCCTAAACGGTTCGGAACATGAAGTACTTGCATTAAATGGAGTACTTCAATCTACATGAAGCGGGGAGTGGATGGTGGAAAAGCGCGAAGCAGAAGGCCGCAACACGGGCGAGCGCAAGGTCAGCTGGTGCCCGGCGATATCGTCGCTGCAACGCGTGATCGGCGGCAAGTGGAAGATCGAAATCCTGTTCTACGTCGCGCTCGAGGACGTGCGCCACTTCGGCGAGCTGCGCCGCTGCCTGCGCGGCGTCTCGGAGTCGACGCTGTCGCGCCAGCTGAAGGAGCTCGTGGCCGATGGGTTCCTCGAGCGCATCGACCACAAGGAGGTGCCCCCGAGCACCGAGTACCGCTTGACGCGCCGGGGCGAGAGCTTCCGCCCGTTGCTGCAGGCCATGTGGGATTGGAGTGAGGCTGAGTTCGAGTTTTCCCAGGCCGAGGCCGCCCAGATGCGCGAGGCCCGCGAGGCCCTGGGCGTTGCCCAGGTAAGATGAGCCGGGCGCTTCCAATGGAAATGCCCGGCTTTTGCACAAGCCGATTTTTGATTTGCGCGGGGGCTGGGCGCGCACCTACAACGACGTGGGCTCGATCGTTCGCCAGTTCTCGGTCGTGCAGACGTACTTCAGACGTTATCGCCACTTGAGGTCTTTGAGCGACGGGCAACGTTCGCTTACGTCGGGGCAATTCCGTCTCAGGAACATCCGCTCGTTGTAGGCAACGCTCGGCGCAATCGTCCTACGCGACGGACGGGTTCGCATAGCCGATGCTTGTTTTATTGTCGAAAAGCTTTGAAGCTCCGATTATGTGCGTGGTTGCAGTGGGGCGAAGGTTCTGGTTGTTGCCACGCAAGAAGTTAGCTGAGTCTAAACCCCGCGTTTCGCACACACAACTGGAATATACGTGCACGGCCGCG
>CAMOUE010000177.1 GCA_946626265.1 uncultured Eggerthellaceae bacterium
GCCTACATCGACGCCGTGCTCGACGGCACGCTGAACTACTACTCGACCGAGCACGACTCGATTGACGTGGCAATCTCCCCCGATGGGGAGCATGCGACGATTCACGGGCGTTCGCGCGTGAACGCGGCTGTCTTCGGCGGCGGGCGCCACACGTGGCGCCTGCAGCAAGACCTGAAGGCCGAGAAGCGTGGCGGCGCGTGGCTCCTTATGGAGTCGCGCGCCTCGACGTATTGAGAAAACGGAGACGGGAGGAGCCGAAATCGGGCCGAGCCGCTGGCGTGGAGCTGCCCGTGCAGCCCGAGCGGCGTGTCAACACGAATCTCATACGCTAAAGGCGATTGAATGTCTACGTAGCCGTCGATGGGCACGATGCTCTTCTCGGCTTTCTGCACGAGCGACACCAGGAACTCGAAGGCGTCGTATACCTGGTCGTCGAAAAGCACCTTCTGTTTAGGGACCACGTAGGTCTCCATGTAGTCGAACACGCGCTCGAAACGCTCGTCTGTCGTCTTCTGGTATTCGAGCTGGCGGAGCTCTACGGCGCGGAACTGGCCGAACATCGCGGCGTTGCTGGCAATGAAGTGGCGCATCTCCACGAAGGCGTCCATGATCCTGACACTTACGGCGGCCGCCGTCTTGCTCCGCAGCACCGCCGAGAGCATGGAGACGCCGGTTTCGGTGAATACGCGGTACGGCTTGCTGGCGGTAAGGCGGCAATCGCCCAAGTTGTTCCACCGGATAATATGCTGTATTATAAACATGTTAATTTGCAGCATAAGGAGGCGACTCATGCCCAACATCAAGCCGGTATCCGACCTGCGCTCTTACACCGCGGTGCTCGACGAGGTGGCGCAGGGCTCGCCGGTGTTCCTCACCAAGAACGGCCGCGGGCGCTACGTCATCCAGGACATCGCCGACTACGAGCGCCACGAGGCGGAGGCGACGCTGCTGTCGCAGCTCGACTACGGCAGGCGCGCGGTCGACGAGCGCGGGGCCCTCACGACCGAGCAGGTGCGCGGCATCTTCGCCGAGCGCTTCGCCCAGGGGGCCTAGATGGATCTCGCCTGGTCGTCCGACGGCGGCGCCTGCAATGATAGGGACCAGGTCGACATGGTCGAGTTGACGATCTGCCCGTGCTGATACCCCGCAGGCTTCTTGAAGTCACGGTCTGTGATTTCAAGGCGCCGCGCGTCCTCGCCCGGCCGTTTGAGATTCCAAATTGGAATACCAAACGGCCTTGGCGCTCGCCGTTGGGTTTTCGCTGCTAGCGCTGCAATCTCGCGAGGATGCCGGCGACGGCCTCCGCGTCCTCGATGCGTGCTATCGCGAAGCTCTTCTTCCCGGCGTCCTTCAGGGAGGCGCCCACGAAGTAGCCCTCTTCCTTGTCCAGGACCAGGAAGCGGTCGTGGAAGGCCGTGGTGTGCTCGACCGAAAGCTGCGGATACTGGGCGTTGAACGCGTCGACGTCGAGCTGGGTGAGGCTGGCGCGCGGGTGGGTCCAGATTGACATCCACGCCGTCGGCCTTCTTGGCGAGGATGTTGAGGGTGCCTACGTCGACGTAACCGTCTACGAGCACGATGCTCTTCTCGGCTCTCCGCACGAGCGACACCAGCAGCTCGAAGGCGTCGTAGACCTGGCCGTCGAAGAACACCTTCTGCCTCGGCGCCTCATGGGCCTCCATGTAGTCGAACACGCGCTCGAAGCGCTCATCGGTGGTTTTCTGGTACTCCAGCTGGCGCAGCTCGACTGCGCGGATCTGCTCGAACATGGCGGCGTTGCTCGCGATGAAGTGGCGCATCTCCACGAAAGACTTCATTATCTGCACGCTGACGTCGACGGCGACCTGGCTTCGGAGCACCGCCGACAGCATAGCCACGCCCTGCTCGGTGAACGCTTGCGGCGGATAGCGCCTGCCGCCCCGGCCTTCGGGTTCCTTTGAGGTCGCAAATTGCGACCTCAAAGCGGCATGCTCCTCCCTTGTGAGGCGAAAGCAGAACTCCTCCGGGAAGCGTGCCTTGTTCCTGTGCACCGCCTCGTTGATGCGCTTGGTCTCGACCTGGTAGAGTGTCGCCAAATCGCTATCCAGCATTACCTGGGTGCCGCGCACCGTGTAGATGAGGTCGCGGATCGCCGGCTCGTTCGCGGGGACGATGGCGAGGCCGTCTTCGGGCGCCTCGGCCGCTCCTTCGGTGTCTACGTCTACTTCGATAATCTCGGCGGAGACGGCCTTCTCTTCTTCTGCCATGTTGCCCGCCTTTCTGCTTTGAGCCTTGTGGGGTGAATTGTACCAGCATCGGAGGGGCCGCTCGGCATAAGCGGCCCCGCTGTTTCAACGTGCCGAGCTATGCGCTGGCCGGTGGCGTGTCGGGCATGTCGAGCCCCAGTACTTCCTTCCAGAAACCCATGTTGCCGGGGTCGGCTCCTGCGAGCAAGTCCAACATGCGGGCCTGCGCTTGGGGAGGCAGGGCGTTGAAGTCATCTCGCATGGCGGCCTCAGCCTTGGCCATGCTCTCGTCCATGGCCTCGCTTATGGCGCGCATCTCCTCGATGCTGTAGGACTCGGGCGAACTCACTGCTAACTCGCCCCGGAAGTATGCCATTTCGTGCTCCTCGACAAGGGCGGACCACTCGGCGTCTGTTCTCGCGGTCTTCATCTATGCCACCTCGCCTTTCTGCTGGTTGCGAGCCTGCGCGAGCATCGCTTCGAGCTGCTCGACCGTGAACGTGATGCCTGGCGCCGGAAGCCCTTGCGCAGGTAAATCGGGCTCGTCTCCGAAGAAGCTCGACATGTCGGCGTCGAAGCAGTCCTGGACCTTGTCTACTGCCGCCTTCTTGGCGTCGGGGTCGACATCGGCGTAGATGTCGAGCGTCATGCTCACCGACGCGTGGCCGAGGTAGCTAGCGACCGTGCGGACGTCCGTGCCGGCGCCGATCATCATCGTGGCGAAGGTGTGGCGCAGGTCGTGGAACGTGCAGTCGAAGCCGGAAACACAGGAAAACGTGACAACCAGAGGAAAGGCAGATTAGATAATCCACAATTCCGCCACGTCTGACCAGGCGTTTTGGAAGCAGGGAAAGCACAGATTAGAATTACCGAGCCCTCGGGGTCACTCATAACCCGGAGGTCGTAGGTTCGAATCCTGCCCCGCAACCAAAAAAGACCCGGTCAGAAGTTCAAGGCTTCTGGCCAGTTTTCGTTTTCGGGGACGGCCACTTCCTCCTCGTTGGCCAAGAGGGGTCAAACTGAAGCGCGTTCCTCCGAGCCCAATCGCTTGCTTTGTGACCGATGGCCATCACCGCCGATTTGGAACGGCTCCTGTTTTCCTTTGCCGAGCCCGTTGGCAAGGAGCGCATGCGCGACCTGCACGGAAGCTGGATCGAAAGACTATTCCGGGCAATCACGACAGCTAACGGATGCCTTCTTATGAGCTGGAAATCCGTGGATGAGCTGGCGGAGGCTGGGTCTCTAACGCGCCTCGTTCGACAACTTCACCCTGAACAGCTTGCAGAAAACCCATGCCAAGAAGGCCGGCGAAAGCCCGGCGAGGAGGTCGAGCGTGGCCACGCCCGCGGCCCCGCCGACGCCGGACATGGCGTAGCCCGTGCCCAGCAGCCCGTGTGCGATGGCCCCTGCCACCAGGAACGCCGCGATACCGCCTCCGCGCATGAATCGGCCCCGCACACATACGGCGATGGCTAAGGCTGCGAGCGGCAAGAACACGAACGTGCCGGTGAAGAAACCAGGGTTGAGGGCCATGGGAACGCCGCGCACGGCGGTCGTGGCGAGGTGCATGAGCCCATTGACGAGGACGAAACCGTAGGGCGAGAGCGCCATGACGGGGTTCTTTCGCCTTGCGCCCAGCCATGCGGCGAGTGGCACGCCCGCCCACACAAGCGCGATGTTTACCAGCGGGAAATGGAACATGGGCAGGGCCGAGAGGTCCATTACGCTCCCCGCGTTGACGAACACCTGCTCGACAAGAAAGAACTCGAGAAGGGCATGTTCTCCTTCGACGAGCTCGTGCCGGCCGACATGGCCGTCCTCATGAGCCACGTGAACTCCAACCCGCGCGCCTCCCTGGGCGGCAAGTCGCCCATCCAGATGCTGCGCTTCGTCTACGGGGACGACGATGCGGGCGCGCTGCTCGACGCCCTCGGCATCCGCGAGATCGGGCGCGACGAGCTGATGCTGAAGCCCGAGGTCCTCGACGTCGAGCGCGCGAAGCGAGGGGAGCCGCCGCTGACCCGCCTGAAGTAGCGACTGCGGCATAGCGCGGCGTTGCGCCTAGTCCGGAAGCCTCCCGCGGGAGGCTGGCGCAAGCATGCCCTCAGACCAACCGCAACGCGCCGGAGTCGCAGCGACGCGGGGCAACCGCCCCAAAACCGCCGCGGGATCACCTCCCCGTCGTTGCGCTTACCTCGGGGAACACAACCTCTTCATGTCCGTTGCGGTTACTTTGCCAAGTTACC
>CAMOUE010000178.1 GCA_946626265.1 uncultured Eggerthellaceae bacterium
GGAGGTTGCGAATCTTCATGTCGAGCGGTTCGGCGAGCGCTCGGCACTTGTCCTCGAGCACCCCTGCCTTCCACTCGTTTGACTCGTCGGCGAGCACCTCACGGCAGGCGGCGATGGCCTCGTCGGCACGCGCGCCCTCCTTCAGCAGGATCTTCTTCACGCTCTTCTCGTCGAGCAGCACGCACGGGCCCCAGAACATGTAGGCGAGCTTGGCCTCGCCCTCGGACAGGCGCGTCTCGCGCTCCATGACGAGCGGGTAGAGCGCCTCGTAGAACGCGGGATCTGCAGCCAGGCTGTCGTCGAACGCGGCGAGCTGCTCCTCGTTGAGCGGCTCGGGCTCGGCGGCCTCCCCCGCCCCCGCAGCAGGCGCGTTCTTGTCGGGCGTCGGCACGATGCCGGTGCGCACGTACGGGTAGCCCTCCGCGTGCGCGCGGGCAAGCCACGGGCGGCTCAACTCCACCCAGGCCTCGGCGCCCATCTTCTGGATGTACTGGCCGTTCATCCAGTCGAGCTTCGTCTCGTCGAAAATCGCATCCTTCTTGGTGATGCGGTCGAGCGAGAACTCCGAGCAGATGACGTCACGCGACATGATGGTCGTCTCGCCGTCGAGCGACCAGCCCAGAAGCGCGAGGAAGTTCACGACGGCATCCGGCAGGTAGCCGCGGTCGCGGTACTCCTCGACGCTCGTGGCACCGTGGCGCTTCGAGAGCTTCTTACCGTCGGGCCCGAGGATCATCGACAGGTGCGCGAACGTCGGCTTCTCGTAGCCGAGCGCCTCGTAGATGAGGATCTGGCGCGGCGTGTTGGAAAGATGGTCGTCGCCGCGAATGACGTGCGTGATGCCCATGTTGGCGTCGTCGCAGACCACGGCGAAGTTGTACGTCGGGCTGCCGTCGGTGCGCACGAGGATCATGTCGTCCATGACGTCGGCCGGGAACGACATGTGGCCGTAGACGGCGTCGTCGAACTCGATGGGACCGTGCCCGTCGGGCACCTTCAGGCGCCACGTGTGCGGCTCGCCCGCGTCGATGCGGCGCTGCGCCTCGGCCGGATCGAGGTCGCGGCACGTGCGGTCGTAGCCCGCGTAGCCGCCCTCGGTCTTCTCGGCGGCCTCGCGCTTGGCGTCGAGCTCCTCCTTCGTGCAGAAGCAGGGATACACCGCGCCGCGCTCGCGCAGGCGCTCGAGCGCCTCGGCGTAGGTGTCCATGCGCTGCATCTGGAAGTACGGGCCCGTCTCGCCGCCGACCTCGGGGCCTTCGTCCCAGTCGAGCCCGAGCCACTTCATGGCGTTCAGGATGACCTGGACGTTCTCCTCGGTCGAGCGCTCGGGGTCCGTGTCCTCGATGCGCAGGATGAACGTACCGCCCATCGCGCGGGCGAACGCCCAGTTGAAAATCGCCGTGCGTGCGCCTCCGATGTGCAGGCGCCCCGTCGGGGACGGCGCGAAACGTACCCTTACCTTGTCAGACATGTCAGTTCCTTAATCTCTTGACAGCACGGCCGCGCCCGCCCGCTCGGGCCGGCACCTCGCCGCTGTTGTTGCTGTTACTTCCTCAGCCGAACGCCGATTGCGATAGACAGTATAGATACCAATGCCGACGCGACAAGCCAGACAGCGCCCATCCCTATCCAAAATTCAGTTGGAAGCGCACAGATGAGCAGCGAGTCGTACGGGAACGTCCAATTCCCCTGGCTGAAGAACAGTCGGTGGAAGGTCGTGAAAAGCGCGTTGAAGTCGACGATCGCCCATGCGCCGAGCGCGACGAACGCGACGAGCACCACGATGCCCGAGGCCATGACGACGTTTCCGACCTGTCGCTTGCGCCCCGCCACGCCGCACGCGATGAGCCCGGCGACGGCGAGGATGGCCGCGACGGCGAGCGCGATGAAGGCCGTGCGCTCGATGGCGTAGCAGTCGTCGAGGTGCGAGACGGTGTCGGTCGAGTAGCAATAGAGCTCGGAGGCGCCGGCGAACGCTGAGCCGAGCTGCTTGACGTCGTTTGCGTCCGTGACGACGTCGAGCGAGGGGAACATCTCGGGCATGGACCCGCCCGCCATGATGACTTCCTGGCGGTACTGGATGTTGACCTGGTATATCGTGCGGAAAAGGTCGCCCTTGTCGTGGTCGCCGAACGAGTAGTCGCGCGTGGCGTCGGCGACCTGGACGAGTTGCGTGCGGTCGAACGGCGACAAGGCGTCGTTCGAGAAGAAGTTCGCGAGCACGTGCGTGACCGGCGGCGCGATGCACGCGAAGAACCCGACGCCCACGAACGTGACGGCCAGCGCGATGGTGGCGATTGTCGATGCTATGACCTTGGTTACCTTCATGATGGTTAGTATAGCGCCTTTCGGAAAACAGAAGAGCGCCGCACCCG
The DNA here is from genome assembly GCA_946626265.1 of uncultured Eggerthellaceae bacterium. Classification (GTDB taxonomy): domain Bacteria; phylum Actinomycetota; class Coriobacteriia; order Coriobacteriales; family Eggerthellaceae; genus UBA9715. The sequence continues at coordinate 2,376 of CAMOUE010000178.1, forward strand.
TTGCGGATGCGGCGCTCGGTTTGCGCCTGCGCTCAATGCGCGGTCGGAGGCACGTCGACGTTACACGCTAGTCGTCGTTGCGCATGCGCCTCCTCACGATGCCGATGGCGCCGGCGGACAGCATCGACAGGAACGCGAGGCCGCCGACGAGACCAGCCAGGGCGTCGCCCGTGCTCGAAGAGGTCTTCGCGGAGGTGTCGCCGCCGCTCGCCTTGTTCGAGCTCGTGGTGGTCGTGGTGCCGGCCTTCTTGGCCGTGTCCTCGACGAGAAGCTCGCCGTCCTTGACCTTGGCCTTGGTCTTGCTCTCGTCGATCGTACCGTCAGCCTTCATGACAAATATCTTGTCTTCTGAAACATCGTAGCCGTCCGGAGCCGTCTCCTCGTGCAGCGTGTACTCAGTTTCGCAGTCTAGGCCCGTAACCTCATAAGCTTTGTCCTTGCTCGAAGTCCATTCGGCAATCTTGTTGCCATCTTTGTCAAGAACCTGCAGCTTTGCATCGCCAAGCCTCTTGCCATCAGCGGCGTCAACCTTGGATACCTTGACAGAAGCTTTGGATTCGACATCAGGCTTCGGTCCATTTTCAGGCATCTTTTGGTTCGTCATAACAAAGCCAGCATTCTTGTCGCCGGTAACCTTGGCCGCGAAGCCTTCGGGACCACCAGTAACCTCAACCTCGACGAGCGAGTAGGTAATCTCCTTATATGTAGGAAGATCCTTAAACGTAAACGTCGGGTTGTCAGCAGTTAGCGTTCTGGTCTGGTTGTCGACAGCCTTATCCTCACCATAGATTTCAGTCGTGAGCTCTTTAAGGTGTTTGCCGTTACCGAGAAGCTCAACAGTAACCTTCGCGCCTTCAGGCCATGCTATTTCCTTACCAGTAGAATCAGCCCATTTCTTCGTTGCAGTAATAGATTGCACTGGCGGCGTAACCGTGATGTCGTTGGCCTGAAGCGAGTATGAAGGCTCATCGTCGTCACCTTCAGCATAAATGACGTATGAGGCATTAGTTACGACACCGTCATGACCATTTGCGAAGATCTCACTAATGACGTTGCCATTGGACTTTACGTCCTTGTCATTTTCGATGTAAGCCTTCTCATCGTTCACGATAGTGTTGTCAAGCACAACATCGTACGTGACGCGTACCCAGTGGCCGCGGATGCCTTGACCCTTTGCGTTCGGAATATCAACGGTAAGAATTCCATTAGTATCATCAACCGTTATTTTAGATTCCAAATCCTTACCCGTTGCTTTTTCGACGGTGCCATGAGCTGTATGGTCATTCTCCGCTCCGATATCTTGGACTGTTACCCTGGTATTCCTACCGTTCAGGAACTTGATACCCTTAACAAGCGGGTCGGTGATAACAACGCGATTCGCATCTTCAGTCACGAAGGCAAGGATATCGTAGGTAAACGGCGTATCAAATGCCGGCAAATCCTGATGTACGTCCTTGTTGATGTACTTCTCAAGAGCGGGATTTGTACCAAGTTGCATCTTCTTGTAAACGTCCTTGAGCTCGGCCGGCGCGGCCTTGTCTCCGACGGTGGAGCCGGTGACCTTGGCACCAGCGGAGATCACGGAGTCGGCGGTAACAAGCATGTGGCCCGCTATCGCGTAGTTAGATTCGGTGACGGTGTACTTGCCGGCCGCGACGCCCTTGAACTCCTTGGTCCAGGTCAGGCCGTCGGCGGAGGCGGTGAACCCGTCGGCTGCGCCCAGGGTCAGCTCGACCTTGGTGTCGGAGACGTTGCCGTCCCTGTCCAGCCACTTGCCGTCGGCGGTCTTGACCTCGAACTTGATCGCGCCCTTGGCGACCTCATCCTTGGTGACGTCGCCGCCGAAGGTCTTGGTGACCTTCAGGTCGCCGGTCTCGGCCTGCTTCTTGTAGGTGTCGGTCAGGGCGGCCAGCGCGGCGTCGTCGCCGACGGTGGACTTGGTGACCTCGACGTCCTTGGCCTCGACGGTGGACTCCTTCTCGACCAGGTCGTAGCCGGCGATCGCGGCGTTGGACTCGGTGACGGTGTACTTGCCGGCCGGGACGCCCTTGAACTCCTTGGTCCAGGTCAGGCCGTCCTCGGAGGCG
>CAMOUE010000179.1 GCA_946626265.1 uncultured Eggerthellaceae bacterium
CGGGCGACGTCGGCATCGCGACCGACGACGAGGGCGCCGTGACCGGATTCGAGAACGATCTGGGCCAGGAAACGGACGGCCCAGACATACAGTGAGGCAAACGGAAAAATCCTTCAAGGGAAGCTCGATCAAGTGAGGAGATGACATATGGCCACTAACGAGACGACAGGCGCGCAAGTCACCTACGCCGAGGCGGGAGTCGACATCGAGGAGGGCGCACGTGCAGTCGACGCCATCAAGGAGATCGTCCATTCCACGTACCGCCCCGAGGTGGTCGGCGACATCGGCGGGTTCGGCGGGCTGTTCTCCGTCGCGATGGCGAAGGACATGGAGGACCCGCTGCTCGTGTCCGGCACGGACGGCGTGGGCACGAAGCTCAAGATCGCCCAGCTCATCGGCAAGCACGACACGGTGGGCGTCGATCTGGTCGCCATGTGCGTGAACGATATCCTCGCATGCGGTGCAGAGCCGCTGTTCTTCCTCGACTACATCGCGGTCGGCAAGCTCGAGGCCGAGGCCGTCGCCCAGATCGTCGGCGGAATCGGCGAAGGCTGCCGCCAGGCCGGGTGCGCCCTCATCGGCGGCGAGATGGCCGAGCACCCCGGCGTCATGGACCCCAAGGACTACGACCTGTCGGGCTTCTGCGTCGGCATCGTCGACCGTCCGAAGATGCTCGATCCGAACGCCGTCGAGGAAGGCGACGTGCTCGTCGGCCTCGCGTCGAGCGGGCTGCATTCCAACGGCTACTCGCTCGCGCGCAAGGTGTGCCTCGAGGGGAAGACGCTCGAGGAGGTAACGGCGCCCGTCGACGAGCTCGGCGGCAAGGGCGTCGCCGAGGCGCTGCTCGAGCCGACGCGCATCTACGTGAAGGCGGTCCGCGAGATCCGCGAGAAGTGCCCCGGCGCCGTGAAGGCGCTCGCGCACATCACGGGCGGCGGCATCACCGAGAACCTGAACCGCGCGCTGAACGATTCGGTCGACGCGGTCGTGCGCATCGGCAGCTGGGACGTCCCGGCCGTCGTGAGGTACGCCTGCAAGGCTGCGAACCTTTCCGACGAAGAGGCGCTCAAGACGTTCAACATGGGCTTGGGCATGATACTGATCGTGAAGCCGTCGGACGTCGAGGCCGTGTGCAAGGCGGCCCGGGAAGCGGGCGAGGCCACGTATCTGGTCGGCGCGGTCGAAGCCGGCAGCGGAGTCGTGCGCTACGACGAAGCGGCGCCGTTGCTGTAGAGTGCGAGAGGAGTTGTTCAACATGAGAGAACCGTTGAAGGTCGGCGTGCTCGTCTCCGGGAGCGGCACGAACCTCCAGGCAATCATAGACGCGGCGGCCGAGGGCCTGCCCATCGAGATCGTGCATGTGGTGTCGTCGCGCCCCGACGCCTACGGCATCGAGCGCGCGAAGCAGGCGGGCATCCCCGTGCTCGTCTTGAACCAGGAGCTCTACGCCGACGTGAACGCCGCCGACGCCATGATCAGGGACACGCTGACGGCGTCGGGCGTCGAGTGCGTTGTCATGGCGGGCTACATGCGCAAGGTGACGCCGGTCATGCTCAAGGCGTTCCCCAACAAGATCATCAACCTGCATCCCGCGCTGCTTCCCTCGTTCAAGGGCGCCCACGCCATCCAGGAGGCATTCGACATGGGCGTGAAGGTGACGGGCGTCACCGTTCATTTCGCGAACGAGGAGTACGACAAGGGCCCCATCATCGCGCAGCGCGCCGTCACCGTGCGCGAGACCGACACGGTCGAGACGCTCGAGGAGCGCATCCACGAAGTCGAGCACGAGATGTACCCGCAGGTGCTCGGCTGGATCGCCGACGGCCGCGTCGAGGTCTGCGACGACGGGAAGGTGAAGATACATGAATAGGGACACGCTCCTGCGCGTGATCGAGGACCTGAAGGGCGGGCGGGCCGTGAGCCTCACGCCCGACGACGTGCCCGCGTTCTCGGACGCCGCGACCGCGGGAAACGAGCATCTGTCTGCAGCCGTCCTCGAGCAGGTGTGCGCCGGGCTTGGCGCGGCGGACGTCCCGACGTTCGAGCGGGCGCTCGCCGCCGTCGACGCGGGCGAGCTCGCCTGGCTCGGCTTCAAGGTCGTCTACGACGCCGACGCCGCCGTGGCCAACGTCGACAACGAGGTCACGAAGAAGTACGGCGACGTGGGCTCTGCCGACGGCGAGAACCTCGTCTTCTTCTGCAGCGACAGCAAGGAGATCGTGAGCTCGCGCGAGCCGTCGCCGCGCGACATGTTCCAGATGAAGGACGTCACGCGCGGCCCGTCCATGCACAACGAGCAGTTCGACGGCCTGACGTGGGCGTCGGTCGCGCTGTTCGAACCCGTCCGCGTCTGGCTGCTCGGCGCGTCGGACGTCGCATGCGAGCTCGCGAAGCTCGCACGCCACGTCGGGTTCGCCGTGACGGTCGTCGACTACGACGAGTCGTACATCAACGAGGAGCGTTTCCCCGACGTCGAGCGCATCGTGCTGCCGGGCGGGAACTTCGACGGCTTGTTCGGCCATGCGGCGTCCGAGGGGGACTACGTATGCGTGCTGACGCGCGGGCATATGTTCGACCCTCAAGGGTGCCTGTGGGCCGCGCGCAACGGCGCCCATTACACGGGCATGATGGGATGCGCCGGCAAGAACGACACCGTCCGCGGCATCTGCCTCGAGCGTGGCATGACCGAAGAGCAGTGGGACGCCGTGAAGCGCCCGATCGGGTTGAAGTTCGGCGCGAAGACGCCTGCCGAGCTCGCAATAGCCATCGTCGCCGAGCTCATCGACGTCCGCTACCGGCAGCGCTACTCGCAGGAGGCGCGCGACCGACATGACAAGTCGATCGGCCGTTAGGGCTATGATTAGAAATGTTTGTGAGGTTTCGGCAAACCTGATAAACTTACGATTTGCATAAGTTTCCGAATGTTGTTCGGTCAGAAGTGTTCGAAGCGGAAGGATTGTCATGGACGATACGGGAGTATTGGGGCTGCTCGAGGAGCTCTCGATTCTACTCGAGGACTCGAAGCCGGTTGGTTTCGGTAGGAATAGCAGCCTGCGTCAGGTTGACATCGCTGCAGCGCTCGAAATCATGGACGAGATTCGCGACACGTTCCCCAGCGAGTTCGCCCAGGCACGCCAGATCGTCCGGGAGCGCCAGGGGCTTCTCGACGACGCCGAGGCCGAGGCAAGCCGCATGGTCGAGGATGCGCGTTCACAGGCGATGACGATTGCAAGCGAGCAGGAGATCGTGCGCATCTCCCAGCAGCAGGCCGACCAGGTCCTCGCTGACGCGCGCGAGCTCGAGCGCCAGACGCGCGCAGGCGCGGAGGACTACGCAGACGAGGTCTTCAGCCATGTCGAGCAGAGCCTCGACACGCTGCTGAACAACGTTCGCCGTTGCCGCGACCGCCTGAACGCGACGACGCAGTCCATGCGCTAACCGCATGTCGGACGTTCGCATCAAGATACCTGCGGAGCTCTTCGCGCTTGCGGAGAGCTCTCGTTTTGACGGCTCGTTCGACGTCGGCGTCCTCGAGGCCGGCCCGGACGACTACACGTTCAAGGAGCCGGTCGAGTGGTACGTCGACGTGTCGAACACGGGATCGGCCCTGCTCGTCGCCGGCAAGGCGTCCGGCGTCGGGTCGTGCGCCTGCGCGCGGTGCCTTTCGGACGTGACCTACGAGTTCGATGGCGACATCGAAGGGTACTTCCTCGTCAATCCCGAAGAGGGTTGGGACGACGATGGGGAAGAGGAGCTCGGCGACGACGAGTTCGACGTTCTGCCTGAGGACCACATCATCGACCTCGAGCCGCTCATCAGGGCCGCGCTCATCGTGGACGCGCCCGACCAGCCGCTGTGCCGCGAGGACTGCAAGGGCATCTGCCCGACGTGCGGCCAGGACCTCAACGAGGGAACATGCGACTGCGGGCGGGGCAAGGACCTCGAGGAGTTCGACCGCGCTGCAAATCCGTTCGCCGCGCTCGCCGATTTCAAGTTCGAGGACTAGGAAGCGGCCTTCGCAGGGTGGCTGCCCGCATCGCGCGGGCGGACATGGGATTCGCGTCGCCCGCGTCGCACGTGCAGGACGTGGCACTCGCGTTGCCGCATCGCACTGTGGCGTTTTGATGGTTAGCACAAGAGCCCTTGCATGTGGGAAAAGGGTTTGCTACTATACCGTTTCGCGTGTTTAAACGAATTGAGCCGAATTGATTAACGGCGGCTTTATAGAAGGAGCATGAGGAAAATGGCAGTACCTAAACAACGTATGGGACGTATCCGCACTCACACCCGTCGTAGCACTCACGACCGTATCGATGCGCCTTCTCGCAGCGTGTGCCCGCAGTGCGGCGAGGCCAAGTTGCCGCATCGCGTTTGCCCAAACTGCGGCTACTACAAGAACCGCGAGATCATCGAGACGGAATAACTCGATAGTTTACGCATACGAGGAAAAGCCTTCC
>CAMOUE010000180.1 GCA_946626265.1 uncultured Eggerthellaceae bacterium
TTGGCGGCCCGTGAGGGCCGCCTGCCGTATCATGGCAAAAAACGGACAGGCGACACGGCCGCAGGTGCGACACGTGCACCGGGGCGGCACGGTCATCGAAGCACAGAATATGGAAACGCAGCAGATGGCAGAAGAACAAGCGAAGAAGAAAAGCGAGCTGTCGCGTGCGTTCTCGGAAGACGGCGAGCTGAAGACCCACGTCGGCGGTCAGGCTCTGCTCGAGGGCATCATGATGCGCGGAAAGTTCAACTGGGCGGTAGCCGTGCGCGAGCCCGAGGGCACGATCTACACCGAGGAACACGACCTCGCGAGCGGCAAGAAGAAGAACGGGTGGCTGTACTGGCCGTTCGTGCGCGGTTGCCGCGCGTTCGTGGAATCCCTCGCGCTCGGCTACAAGGCGCTCTCAATCGCCGCCGAGCACGCGTTCGTCGACGAGGACGAAGAACCGCCTGCACAAGAGGCTTTGGAGCCCAAGGAGAAGCAGCCCCTGCTCGACGACAAGGCGATGATGCTCTCGATGGTCCTCGGGCTCGTGCTCGGCGTGGTCCTGTTCATCGTGGCGCCCGCGTTCGTGACGAACCTCATCGTGGGCGAGTACGACGACAAGACGCTCGCCTGGAACATCGTCGACGGCATCCTGCGCATCGCCATCTTCGTGTTCTACATCTGGCTCATCGGCCGCATGGAGGACATAAAGCGCATGTTCGGCTACCACGGCGCCGAGCACAAGACCATCCACTGCTTCGAGCACGGGTTGCCGCTCACGCCGGAAAACGCGCGCAGCTTCCCGCGCCTGCACGTTCGCTGTGGCACGGCGTTTTTGATCATGGTCATGATCATCGCGATATTTGTGTACACGATAACGCCGATCGGCGTGCTCATCGATGCGTGGGGCGTTCCCGACGGGCCCTTGAAGCTGGCGCTCGTCATACTCGTGCGGATCGTGCTCATGCCCGTCATCGCGGGCGTGAGCTACGAGATAACCGTCAAATGGGCGGGAAGCCATCCGGACAACCCGCTCGTGAAGGTCGTGCTGTGGCCCGGCATGCAGATGCAGCGCCTGACGACGCGCGAGCCCGACGACGGCCAGATCGAGTGCGCCATCGCCGCGATGGAACTCGTGCTCGCCCGCGAGGAGCGCGAGGAGGCCGCGGTTCCGGAGACGGCCGCCGCTCTCGCGGTTTCGCAGTAACAGGTTGGTGAATTTCGAAACACGGCGCTCATGTTCGTGTATCCTTTGTTCTTACCGCATCCACGCGAGGATGCGCAACGTGTCCGCGTAAGCGGCTAGCAAGCCCACACACGTTAATAAGCAACGGGCTCAACCGTGTGAACGATTGCGGCTGTGGAATTCAGTCGCGGAATGGAGTTACGTATGAAACTCGTCGTAACCGAGAAGAACGACGCCGCCGAGAAGATCGCATCGCTGCTCGGTTCGAAGGCCAGGAAGGACAAGGTCTTCAACACGCCGGTCTACCGCTTTGACGTGGACGGCGAGGAATGGGTGACCATCGGCCTGCGCGGCCACATCCTCGAACCGGATTTCACCCCTCAGCTCGTGTACAAGAAGCGCGGCGGCTGGCGGGGCGTCACGGCAGAGGGCGAGGCGGTTCCCGCCACGATCCCGGCCGATTTGCCGAAACCACCCTTCAAGAAGAAGAAGCCGTTCACGGAGGACGGCGTGGACCTCAAGGGCTGGAAGATGGAGGCGCTGCCGTATCTGGCGTACGCGCCCATCGAGAAGCTTCCCAAGGAAAAGGACATCATCAGGTCGCTCAAGAACCTCGCCAAGAAGGCGGACTCGATTTGCATAGCGACCGACTTCGACCGCGAGGGCGAGCTGATCGGCTCCGACGCCCTGTCGTGCATCAAGCAGGTCAACGACACGGCCCCCGTGTCGCGCGCCCGCTACTCCGCTTTCACGAAAGAAGAGATCACGCACGCGTTCACGAACCTCGTCGAGCTCGACGAGAACCTCGCCGCCGCAGGCGAGTCCCGCCAAGACATCGATCTGATCTGGGGCGCTGCGCTCACGCGCTACCTGACGCTCGTGAAGTTCGCCGGATACGGCAACGTGCGCAGCTCCGGGCGCGTCCAGACGCCCACGCTCGCGCTCATCGTCGCGCGAGAGCGGGAACGGCTCGCGTTCGTGCCCGAGGACTACTGGGTCATCAAGGGCTCGTTCGGCGAGGGCGACGAGGCGTTCGAGGCCCCGCACGCGACGGCCCGCTTCAAGAGCGAGCAGGCCGCAAACGACGCGATGGCCCATGTGGACGGCGCGAAGAAGGCGCTCGTCGCGGCCATAGACAAGAAGAAGCGCACCGTGCGCCCGCCCGCCCCGTTCAACACGACGAGCCTCATGGCGGCCGCCGCGGCCGAGGGCCTCTCGCCGGCGCGCACCATGCGCATCGCCGAGAGCCTCTACATGGACGGCTACATATCGTATCCCCGCGTCGACAACACGGTCTATCCGTCTTCTCTGAACCTCGCGGAGGTCGTGAAGACGATTTCCGGAAACCCGGCCTACGCGCCGTACTGCAGCGAGCTGCTCTCGAAGGGCAAGCTCACGGCGACGCGCGGCAACAAGGAGGAGACAGACCATCCGCCCATCTATCCCACGGCCAAGGCCACGCCCGACGACTTGCCCGCCGCGAACTACAAGCTTTACAACCTCGTCGCGCGCCGCTTCCTGGCGACGCTGTCCGAAGCGTGCGTCGTCGAGGGGACGAAGGTCACGCTCGACGTTCCGGGCGATGCCGCGGGTCCGCGCGAGCAGTTCGTCGCACGCGGGGACGTGACCGTGAAAGCCGGGTTCAGGGCGATATACCCCTACGGCGTCAAGAAGGACGAGCAGCTACCCGCGCTTGCGGAAGGCCAGCTCATCGCCTTCAACGGCGCGACGTGCACGAAAAAGCAGACCGAACCGCCCGCGCGGTACTCGCAGGGCAAGCTTATCCAGGAGATGGAGAAGCTCGGGCTCGGCACGAAGTCGACGCGGCATTCGATCATCGAGCGCCTGTACACGGTCAAGTACATCCAGAACGACCCGATCGAGCCCTCGCAGCTCGGCATGGCGGTGTGCGACGCGCTCGACAGCTACGCTCCCCATATCACGCATCCCGAGATGACGGCAGAGCTCGAGGACGAGATGAGCAACATAGCCTCGGGCCTCACGACGAAGGAAGACGTCGTCATGAACTCGAGGAAGCTGCTGGCCAAGGAGCTCGAGGCCCTGCTGCCGAAGCGGGAAGAGGTCGCCACGGCACTCGCCGACGCCGTCGCGGCGGACGCCTATGTCGGAAAATGCCCCAAATGCGGCAAGGACCTGCAGATCCGCGCGTCCCAGAAGACGCGCGGCATGTTCATCGGATGCGCGGGATGGCCCGACTGCGACGTCACCTACCCGCTGCCGAAAGGCAAGATCGAGGCGCAGGAGGAGCTTTGCCCGACGTGCGGCATGCCCCAGGTGAAGGTTACCGCGTTCAGGGCGAAGCCGCGCGTGATCTGCATCGACCCCAATTGCGAGACGAACAGCGAGCCCGACGTCGTCGTCGGCACGTGCCCGAAGTGCACGGACCTCGGCGTCATGGACGCGAAGCTCATCGCCCAGCGTAACCCGCGCACGCTCAAGAGGTTCATCCGCTGCGAGAACTACGAGCAGTGCGAGACGAGCTACCCGTTGCCGCAGTACGGGACGCTCACGGCCACCGAAGAGGTGTGCGAGGCGTGCGGCGCGCCGATGGTGGTCATCACGACAGCACGCGGTCCCTGGAAGCTGTGCCCGAATTTCGACTGCCCCGCCAAGGAGCAGGAAAAGGCCGAGAAGGCCGCGAAGGCGAAGGGCGCGTCTTCGAGAAAGGGCCGCACGACGCGCAAGTCGACGCGCAAGAAGAGTTAAAGACAAGTCGCCCTCGTCCGGACGTGGGCGAGGGCGTTATCCGGCGCATGGGCGCTTGAAAGGCGCGATTCTATGAGCGATATGAGAATGGTTCGAAGGGAGCAGGTCGAAGCCGCGTTGTCGCGCGCGCTTCCCGAGCTCGCGTTCGAGGTGCCCAAAGACGTGCTGGCCGGGCTCGAGCGCGCCTACGAGAGCGAGACGGGCCCCCGCGCACGCGAGGCGCTCGCGCTACTCGTCGAGAACGCGCGCGTCGCTTCGCAAGACCGCGTCGCCATCTGCCAGGACACGGGCTCGGTGTGGGTCTGCCTCGAGGCGGGTCCGGACACGTGCGTCGCAGGGGACGTGTTCGCCGGGGTGAACGACGTCGTCGCCCGCGTGTACGCGGAGCGCAACCTGCGGAAGTCGCTCGTGCGCGATGCGTTGCTCGACCGTGCCAACAGCGGCGACAACACCCCCGCGTTCGTGGGCATCCATCCCGTCGACGAGCCCGGCGTCGCCCGCCTGAACGTCATGTTGAAAGGCGGGGGATC
>CAMOUE010000181.1 GCA_946626265.1 uncultured Eggerthellaceae bacterium
GCGCGAGGCTATCTGCGAGATCGTCCACGACGTCGAGGTCTTCCCCGTTGCGGATGACGGCGCGCAACACATCTACTGCGACTGCCCCGGGAGGCTCGAGATGCTCTTCCGGGACAGCTTCGCCGGGGCAGTCCCCGAGTGGAAGGCGCGCGAGATCGTCTTCATGGCGCTGCTGCGTCCGATAACGCGCATCAACGCAGTCCTGCTGCGCGGGTACACGTTCGGCGACGAGGTCGAGGAGTTCGCCATCTGCGACGCCATCGCTTTCCTCGACGGCCTTTTCTTGAAAGTCGACGGCTACTGCCGCGACATCGGAAAGGCGATCTCGCGGGTCGGCCGGTACGTCACCGAGACGGGCTGCGCGCCCCACGAGGCGACCTCGGACGCAGGCGTCGACTGGCGCAATGTCGGATGGGACGGCTGGGAGGCCCCGTCCGGACCGCCGTCGCACGAGAGAGGGCGTCGAGTCCGCGGCGGATCAATCGAGGCCCAACAGGTGCCGGAAGGGAGGTGAGCAGATGAAACAGCAAGACGAAGTGCAGGTCATCTACCTGAAGGCGCGAGCGAGCAGCTCGTCCGAAGCATGGAGCTACATCGACCGTTTCGACGCTGAGGCTGGTCCCGCGTTCGACGGCCGCGACGACGTGAGCCTGGATTGGCGCTGGTGGCGCTTCTCGCCCACAGCGTTCATCACGTACGCGGCAAGCAGCGACGAAGCCATGTCGGCATGCCGTGCCGCGGTCGATGCGGTCCTGACGGACCTCCGCGCCGATTTCCCGGGAGTCACCGTGACCTGCCAGAACAAGGACGGGGCGCCGGAGAAGATGACAAGGGACGAGTACTGGACCGTGGCGCACACCTCACCGTTCGGGCTCTCCATTGAAATGTACTGTGAGTTTATGAGCGCCATTCACGACCAGTTCTGTGAACGCCAGTAGCGGAACGCGCCAGCAGAAGGCGCGCCCTCCAGGTTACCCCTTTACGCCGGGGTAACCTGGGCGGTCCAAATAAGCCCAGCTCAAAAGACCACTGTCGAGAGCCCCTATGGGCAGCCCGTAGCCGACAGCGACAGTGCGGAGCGGCCATCGTCCGCACCGCGCAAGAGAGGCCCGCCGAAAAAACGGCGGGCCTCCCGCATCACCAACACCACTAAACGGATGCCGCACGGGGGCATCCCGGAACGGAAAGAGGTTGAACCTATGCCGAACAAGACAGTACTTACGACCCAGATCAGCGTGGAGCTCGTCTCAGCGGGCAGGGATACGTGCGAGAGAGCGGTCGCCGATCTGCTGCTGCAGGCACCCGCGCGCGCCGGCGTGAGCGCGCCCGCGGCGGTCGTGCACGACACGCTACACGGCGGCGTCCACCGCATGACGGTCCTCCTCGAGGCATACGACCCCAGGAGGGCCGGGACGTGCGCCGCCGCGGTCGAGGCGATAGCGCACGGCCTCTGCAAGGCCCACCCCGGCCTCGGGTTCAACATCGAGGTCATCGACTACATGCTCTACCGCAACATGCTCTTCACGATGCCGCGGGCCGGATGCGGTCCCTTCACGAGGGACTACTACGAGCAGGCGGAACCGACCGTCGTAGTCCACGTCGAGGCACGCGACCGCGCCGGCTGCAATCGGGCGGCAGATGCGGTCCGCTCCTTCATGGAGGGTTGGGGGACCGAGCATGGATCCCCCCTCCGCAAAAAGTTCGAGCTCGATGCCGCACTCAGCTGCACGGCAGCCTTCGCCGCGCCGTCCGCCGCCGCGGCGGAAGGGGCGCACGCCGCCGCGTACGGGTTCGCGGCGGAATACGCCGCAGCGCATCCCGGCGTTAGCATCTCGTTCGACTGCGACATGTCGGACGCGATGCTCCGCGGCTAGACCGACCGCGCTCTGCCGAAACGCGCGCTCGGCTCTGCCGGGCGCGCATGCAAAGGAATCCGAGAAGAAAGGAGGAAGCCGATGACGAAATCCAGCGAAACGGTCGTCACGGGCATCCAGATAGACGCCGAGACCCCGTCGGAGCTCTCGCGCTACATGGGACGCCTCGGAGAGGAGCTGCACGGTGCGTTCGAGGAGCGCGACGACGCATGCCTTGAGATGCTGTGGCACCCGTGCGGCACGATGGCCCTCGCCGTGGTAACCGCCGACGACGATGCGGCGATGCTGCCGTGCCGCGAGCTTCTGGGCGAGGCCATGGCGGATCTCCGCGGCGAGTTTCCCCGCGTCGAGGTCCGCCTTGTGTGCGAGTCGGCATGAGGCGTGTCGTAAGGCGATGCTGCCGCCGCACGCAACGGTAAAAGAAAACGGTAACAAGAGTATCTGACATAGCAATTGCGTCCGAAAGGGGAAGACGAATATGCAAGCTAAACCGAAGCAGGCCGCCCGTCCGAAGCGCGTCAAGTTGACGTTGTCCATGACCGAGGACGACCGTCGCCTGCTCGAGGACATGGCGAACGCTAACGGCGTGAGCATGGCCGGCCTCGTGCACCAGTGGATACAGCGCGAGGCGAGGAAGACGAGGTAGCGACATGGCCGACAACGCGAGCCCGGGGACGGCGAAGACCGCCAAGAACGACGAGTTCTACAGGCGGCCCGACGGCATCGAAATCGAGGTGATCAGCGACGAGCGGGTCTTCGAGCCGCTCTCGAACACCGTCTTCAGCGAAGACAACTTCTTCCGCAGCGTGGAAGAGTAGACGACCGGGCTGCGCGGGTTCGGGGTCGGACCCGCTGTTGGCATGCCAGCAGGGTTGTTCGACCCCGCGCCCCGACGTGGTACTATCCGAAGCACGGCCGCTAAAGTCGTCGCCGGTTTTAACAACCGCCAGCGTCCCTGATTTGCAGCAGTTCCGCACACGCGAAGGGAAAGAATCGAGGTTCAAGACCATGTTTCTCTACACCGTGCACGCTACCAGCGACAACCCCGTTCTCGATGACGGGACTCCCATCGGCCGCCTCGTAGATGCGTACGGCATCGCGGACAGGCTCGGCTTCAGCCCGCGCTGGTGCTCGGGGTTGTACAAGGACAGCCTCGCAGACTCGTGGTTCTCCATATGGGTCGCATCGCCTCATATCGCGGAGACGATAAACCTGATCGAATCCGACGAGGCCATCCCCATCGACGCGCTAGAGTGGACGAGGGTCCTGCGCGAGCACGGGGACGCGACCGACGGTGGCCCCGGGTGGCGCGACGAGTTCGAGCGCATCTTCGATGTCGGGGGCTTGCCGAGATGGCGGCTGGAGTACCTGGCGCCCGACTCCCCCGAGACGACGCGGGCGCTACCCGTCAAGCTGCTCACGGAAGAGCTCGTCACAAGAGCGGCCGACGTACTCGGCAAGCTCGCTGGCTTCGGCGAGGAGCACGTCGAGGTGCTGCAGTACGCCCTTGAGTACGTCGACGCCTGCGCACGCGACGAGTTCATGCGTGCGGGGCTGCAGGAACCGGTCGACGCCGCATCCGCCTACAGCCTGTGCGTCCAGACGTCGGGCGTCGCCGCCCTGCTCTGGATGCTCGGCGTGAAAGGCGGTCTCGACCTCGCGCTATGCAACATCGGGATCAACGAGCTCGCCAGTTCCGGGGCCTGCTTCGAGAGGGCCCAGCTGCTACGGCAGATGTGGGACGCCGACCCGCACGGCTTCACCGCCGGCGACTTCGAGGAGATGCGTGACTGCTTCGTCTCGGCGCTGGGCGGAGCGGCACATGCGCTTTACGCGGAGGGCATGCCTGATGTCGGGCGCGACGAGCCGTGCGTGTGCGGCAGCGGGTTGCGCTTCGGGGAGTGCCACGGCGGCACTCACGGCATCGATTGGTACGTCGGACTGGGCGAATAGCCACCCGGATTCAGTTCCGTCCCGCTCTGCCAGGCGTGGGCAGCGCCCCACCCAGCTGTCTATGATGGATGAACCTACGGCCACATTGCATGCTGCCCTTTCGCATACAGAAAATTTTGGTTGACATATAATCAAATTGTTACTATTATGACTTCATTGATTTATACATAACCAAATTCTGCGAGCGGAGGCAATTGTGGTTTACGAGATCGACAGCAGGCGCTTCAACGAGTTCATGCGGGAGTGCAGCGGGCGCTCCCGCATGCCAATGGGCGTCGTCCCGAGCGCTGTCGCGGTGGCGTTCACGGCCCTCGACGAGCGCGGCCGGATCGACCGGGGCGCCCGCGGGTACAGCGACGCGGCGGGCTTCGCGGAGCACGTCGGCCTCATCGACGGCGGCTTCGACTGGTTCGATGCCGAAAGCTATACCGACGACGAGCTGCGCGCTATCGTTCTCCACCCGTTCGACGAGCTCGGGCACCGGGGCGGCGAGTACTCTACGAGCAAGGCCGTCAACGACCTCGCACTCGGTCTGCTCGACGTCAAGGAGGGCCAGTCCGTCGCCGACCTCGGAAGCGGCATCGGCTC
>CAMOUE010000182.1 GCA_946626265.1 uncultured Eggerthellaceae bacterium
ATACACGATTTCCAATCGTGCTCCTTCGGCCAGCTCGGACATCTCTCCGCTTCCGATAGCCTCTGCGCATTTCGCAGCGCAGCGAAAAAGTATACACGAGATGCGCCAATCGTGCACGCGAAATCGCACCATCGCCGATTTTGCACAATTCGCGCACGCGGGCGCGAGCCTCAAGCGTGCCTGGGCGCGCGGCTAACGCGCCAAAAGAAAAAGGCCAGCGAACCGCATCGCAGGCCTTTTCCCAAACAATCGATCGATGCACGTAGTCTTACTCGGCAGCCTCGCCCGAAGCGGCGGACTCGTCGGATGCCGCCTCGGCAGAAGCGGAAGCGTCGGAGGCGGTGTCAGCAGCCGCGGATTCGGCAGACGCGGCCTCGCCAGACGCGGCCTCGCCCTCGCCAGACGCGGCCTCGCCAGACGCAGCCTCGCCCTCGCCAGACGCGGCCTCGCCCTCGGCGGCAGCCTCGCTCGACGCGGCTTCGTACTTGCTCATGTCGACGGCATAGGACGCGTCGGACGGCATGTCGTTCTTCTGGATGTCGGCCGACTCCTTCAAGCCGTCGACCCATTCCTGGTACTTGGAGCTCGCAGCGATCGACGCGGCCATGCTCTTCATGGTCTCGGCGAATTCCTCGGGTATGTCGCTCAGGCTCTCGACCTTCTCAGGAGCCGTGAACACCTCGGTGCACTTGATGATGTGGATACCGTACTGGCTCGTGACCAGATCGCTTACCTGACCCTCCTCGAGCTGGTCGAGGGCATCCTGATACTCGGTCACGAACGTGTTCGTGCGATCCCAGCCCACGTCGCCGCCGTTCTCGGCGGACGAGTCGGTGGAGTACTCCTTCGCAGCTTCGGCGAAATCGAGCTCGCCGGACTTGATGCGGTTGAGCACGTCTTGCGCGGTCGCTTCGTCCTCGGCGGCGAACAGGATGTGCGACGAGCGCTTCGCGCCGTCGTAGTAGGAAATGTAGGTATTGGCAGATTCGACGACATCCTCGTCAGAAGGCGTCGCCTCTTCTTCGAAATGCGCGCTCACCTGCTGCTGGAGAAGCGAGTTCTCGATGCTCTCGCGATACTCTTCCTCGGTGAAGCCCGCCTGCTTGAGCGCGTCCTGCCAAGCCTCGTCGCTATCGAAGTTGGCCTTCATCGACTCGACGTACGTGTCCACTTCGGAAGAGTCGATCGTGATGCCCAGGTCTGCGGCACCGCTCTTGACGAGCTCCTGGTCAACGAGAGAGTCGATGACCTGCTCGCGCACGGACTCGGGCGTGAACTGGTTGTCCGCCAGGAACTGCCCCCACGCATCGGCGTCTTCGAGGCCCGATTGGCTGCGGACGCTCTCGATTGTCTGCGTGACCTGCGCTTCCGGAATCTCCGTACCGTTAACGGTCGCGGCAGCGGCACTTGCCGACGCCCCTGTTCCGCCCTGGCATCCGCCCAGGGCAAACACGCAAGCCGCAATGACGCCTGCCAACATGACTGCCTTCAAGTAGTTCACCGTTTTCATGCTCTCTCCTTGTCAGGAAGTTTGTTTCAAACTAGTTTCGCACAGCGTCTTTTCGGCGATTCGGCTTGCACAATATGGACACTTTGACTTCACAACGGCTCGAAACGGTCCGCCCGAATCCGCAATTGTTTGTGCCTTTCGTCCTAATTGCCCGCGTCCTTCAACCTAGCCGTTCGCGCCCTTCCGTCTCGGCGCTCGCAACCTTCCGCTTCGGCGCTCGCGCCCTTCGGCCTATTTCCCGGCAGCCGCCTTCTTGCGGTCCACCGCGCTCAGCAGGCGCTTGCGCAGGCGGATCGACTTAGGCGTGACCTCGACCAACTCGTCGTCCTCAATGAACTCGAGAGCCTCCTCGAGCGTGAACGTGATCGGCGGGGTGAGCTGGATGGCCTTGTCCGCGTTGCTGGAGCGCTGGTTGCCAAGCTGCTTGGATTTCTCGACGTTGACGACCATGTCGCCTTCCTTGGCCGATTCGCCCACGATCATGCCTTCGTAGCAATCCTCGCCCGGGCCCACGAACAGGCGGCCGCGCTCTTGCAGGGTGTCGAGCGCGTAGGCGACCGACTTGCCCGTCGACATCGAGATCATCATGCCGTTCTTGCGATGGGCCATCTCGCCACGGTACGGGCCGTACTCGTTGAAGTGATGGAACATGACGGCCTCGCCGCGCGTTGCGTTGAGCAGGCGCGTGCGCAGGCCCATCGTGCCGCGCGTCGGGATCTTGAACACGAGGTGCGTGTCCTCGCCGCGCTGGTACATATCGGTCATCTCGCCGCCCGCATTGCCGAAGACCTCGATGGCCTTGCCCGCATACTCGCTGGGCACGTCGACCGTCGCCTCCTCGATGGGCTCGAGCTTGTTGCCGGCCTCGTCGGTCTTGATGACCACCTGCGGACGGCCTACCTGGAACTCGAAGCCTTCGCGGCGCATGGTCTCCATGAGCACCGACAGGTGCAGCACGCCGCGGCCGGCCACCTCGACGCCCGTCGTGTCGGGAATCTCGGTGATACGCATTGAGATGTTCGACTCGGCTTCGCGCAGGAGGCGCTCCTTGAGCTGGCGCGAACCGACGATTTCGCCCTCGCGACCCACGAGCGGGCTGTTCGAGGCCTCGAAGACGACCGCCATGGTAGGCTGCTCGACCTTGATCGGGTCGAGCACTACCGGATGGTCGCGGCTCGTCACCATATCGCCGATATCAGCGTCATCGACGCCCACGACCGCCACGATGTCGCCCGCATAGACTTCCTTCTGCTCCTTCTTGCCCAACTCCTGGAACTCGAACACCTGCTTGATCGTGGTATTGTAGCGCGTTCCGTCGTTTTTCACGACGAGCACCTGCTCGCCCTTGTGGATAGTGCCGGAATGCAGGCGCCCCACGCCGATGCGGCCCACGAAGCTCGAGTGGTCGACCGTGCAGATCTGCATGGCGATGGGACCGTCGGGCTGGCACTCGGGTGCCGGGACTTCCTTCAAAATAGTGTCGAGCAGCGGAATCATGTTCATGTTGTCGTCTTCGGGCTCGAAGCGGGCGTAACCTGCCATGGCGCTGGTGAACACGACGGGGAAGTCGAGCTGCTCGTCGCTGGCGTCGAGCTCGACCATCAGGTCGAACACCTCGTCGACGACCTCGTGCGGGCGCGCGCCCGGACGGTCGATCTTGTTGACGACCACGACGATGCGCATGCCGGTGGCCAGCGCGTGGCGAAGCACGAAGCGCGTCTGGGGCATGGGGCCTTCGAACGCGTCGACGATCAGCAGCGCCCCGTCGGCCATGTTGAGCACGCGCTCGACCTCGCCGCCGAAATCGGCGTGGCCCGGCGTGTCGATGACGTTGATCTTCACGTCCTTGTACGTGATGGAAACGTTCTTCGAGAGGATGGTGATGCCGCGCTCGCGCTCCTGGTCGTTGCTGTCGAGCACGCGCTCGGCGACCTGCTGGTTCTCGCGGAACACGCCCGCCGTGTACAGCAGGCGGTCGACGATGGTGGTCTTGCCGTGGTCGACATGCGCGATGATGGCGACGTTGCGGATGTTTTCTTGCTTCATGAACTGCCCTTCGTTTCTTGATTTCAACGAGGCAGTATGGTAGCGCTGCATGCGCCCGACTCGCGCAGGGCCGCCCGAGGTTCCAAGGAAAACATACGGCCTGCAGGCAGCTGGCGGCTGCGCGGGCGGCGCGGGCGGCCCGGGCGGCGCGGGCGGCGCGGGCAACAACGCACATTCCGCATATTCTGCCATGCTGGCGTTTTCGCGACATAATATCGGAGAAGTGCATTGATGGTTGGCAGAAAAACGAGGTTGTGCGACCGCACTTCTTGCATATCTTGCCATATCGGCTCCTGCAACAGCGCACTTCTTGATTATTATGTCGCGAAAACGCCAGCATGGCAGAATATGCGGAATGTGCGCGAAAGCGAGAAGCGAGGAAGGATATGCGGGAAGCACGCCGTCGCCCCGCCTCCAGGCTTCGCCCCGTCTTCGGCCGTCGCCCCGCACGAGCAGCCGCCGCGATTCGCGCCCCCGGCAAACGGACCGTTCGCCAACCCCGCCCTCAGAAGCAGAAAGGGGCGCGCCTCGCGACGCGCCCCTCCGTTCGAAAACGACTTACGCCCAGCCCTTGCCGTCGGAGCCGAAATCGCAGATGAGCTCCTTGGCGCGCTCGACGATGGCCTCGCGGCCCGGCTTCAGCAGCTTGCGCGGGTCGTAGCCCTTGCCCTGCTGGTCCTTGCCGGCTTCGATGTACT
>CAMOUE010000183.1 GCA_946626265.1 uncultured Eggerthellaceae bacterium
CCAACGACTGGGGCATGGGCCAGCGCCACGACCTGCCGCGCATCAACATCTTCGACGAGACCGCGCACGTCGTCGAAGGGTACGGCAAGTTCAGCGGCATGGACCGCGACGAGGCGCGCGAGGCCATCGTCGAGGCGTTCGAGGAGCTCGGCCTCCTCGACCATATCGAGGACCACGAGCACTCCGTCATGACGTGCTACCGCTGCCACACGAAGCTCGAGCCGTGGGAATCCGAGCAATGGTTCGTCGCAGTCGACCGCCTGAAGGAGCCCGCCGCCCGCGTCGTCGAGTCCGGCGAGATCAAATTCCATCCCGAGCGCTGGAAGCAGGTGTACCTCGACTGGCTGGCCAACCTGAAGGACTGGTGCATCTCGCGCCAGCTCTGGTGGGGCCACCGCATCCCAATGTACTACTGCGACGAATGCGGATGGGAAGACGCGTGCGTTGACGAGCCGACTTGCTGCCCGAACTGCGGCAAGCCCGTCCGCCAGGACGAGGACGTCCTCGACACGTGGTTCTCCTCGCAGCTGTGGCCTTTCGCGACGCAGGGCTGGACGGACCGCGAGAGCGTCTCGGACGAGATCGCGGCGAACTACCCCACCCAAGTGCTCTCGACCGCGCGAGACATCATGGGCCTGTGGGTCGCGCGCATGGTCATGGCCTCCATGTACTGCACGGGCAAGATTCCCTACGAGCACGTCATCATCCATCCGACCGTCATGGGCGCCGACGGCAAGCCCATGTCTAAGTCTCGCGGAAACGGCGTCGACCCGCTGCGCCTCATGCGCGACTACGGAGCCGACGGCATGCGCTTCGGCCTGCTCATGCAAGTCACGGGCTCGCAGGACCTCAAGTTCAACGAGGACAAGCTCATCAGCTCCCGCAATTTCGCGAACAAGATCCGCAATGCCGCGCGCTTCGTCAACATGAACCTCGACGGTTACACGCCGGGAGCACCCGAGCCCACGACGCCCGCCGACCGCTGGATCTTCAGCCGCCTGGCCAAGCTCGTCGCGAAGCTCGACGGCTTATACGACGACTTCGAGTTCGGCGAGATCACACGCGAGATCTACGCGTTCTTCTGGAACGAGTTCTGCGACTGGTACATCGAGTTCTCGAAAAGCCGCCTGTTCGCGGAAGCCGACCCCGCCGACCGCCTCGCATGCCAGCGCAACCTGATGTTCGTGCTCGACCAGGCCATCCGCCTGTTGCACCCCATCATGCCGTTCGTGACCGAGGAGATCTACCAGGAGCTGCCGTTCGACCGCTCCGAGGTGCCCTACCTCATCGGCGCCCAATGGCCCGTCGCCGCGGAACTCGCCCGCTTCGTCGACGACGACTCCGAGCGGGCGATCGACCTCGTATGCGAGGTCATCACCGCCATCCGTTCGACGCGCGCCCGCTACGGGATCTCGCCCAAGACGGCTCTCGACGTCGTCGTCAAGGCCGAATCCGACGATGCGAGCCTGCTCGACGCCCAACGCGGGCTCGTCGAGGGCATGGCCAACACGTCGTCGCTTGCCATTTCGGCCGACGCGGCGAAGCCCGATGCTTCGACGGTCGTGCTCGGCAGCGGGCTCGAGACCTTCATCGTGCTCGCCGGCCTCGTGGACTTCGACGCCGAGCGTGCACGCCTTCAGAAGGAGCGCGAGAAGCTTTCGAAGGACGAGCAGAAGCTCGCCAAGAAGCTCTCGAACCAGGGATTCCTCGCGAAGGCCGCGCCCGAGATCATCGAGAAGGACCGTGCCAAGCACGCCGACCTCGCCGACAAGATCGCCCGCATCGACGAACAGCTTGCCGAGCTCGCGTAGACGCTGAACACGCGCCCGATCGCACTGCAGCCCGCCTTGCCGAAGCCAGGCGGGCTGCTCGTTTTCATGAAGCAATGCCACATGGGGCATGCAAGTTGCGTAGCCGGCTAAGGCATGCCGGAACATCGGGCGGAAGCGGTTTCCACCACCTCCGGTTCTCTTTTTATGCAGCGACGATCTGGGGCTTCGTCTCGCCGGTTACGTCGGTGGCCTTAAGCTCGACCGTCGACGCGCCCTTTTGCTCGGGCAAGTCGTACATGACGTCGAGAAGCACACGCTCGCAAATGGCGCGCAAACCGCGCGCGCCCGTTCCGTGCTCGACCGCCTCGTGCGCAATGGCGCGCAGGGCGTCGTCCGTGAACGTGAGCTGGGAGTTCTCGAACTCGAACATCTTCTTGTACTGTTTCACGAGCGCGTTCTTCGGCTCGACGAGGATACGGACCAGATCGTCTTCCGTCAGCGCGGAAAGCGACGTGATGACCGGTATGCGCCCGACGAACTCGGGAATCATGCCGAACTTGTTCAGATCCTCGGGGAGGACCTGGGCCAGCAGGTCGGCCTCGTTTTGCTCCTTGCTCTTCGGGAGCTCGGAGTTGAAGCCGATGGAGGACTTGCCCACACGGGAGGCGATGATGTCGGTCAGGCCGACGAAGGCGCCACCGAGCAAGAACAGGATGTTCGTCGTGTCGATGTGGATGAGCTCCTGCTGGGGATGCTTGCGGCCGCCCTGCGGAGGCACGGACGCCTCGGTTCCCTCGACGATCTTGAGCAGTGCCTGCTGCACGCCCTCGCCCGACACGTCGCGCGTGATGGAGAGGTTTTCGGCCTTGCGCGCGATCTTGTCGATCTCGTCGATGTAGATGATGCCGATCTCGGCGCGATCGATGTCGAAATCCGCAGCCGTGATGAGCTTGAGCAGGATGTTCTCGACGTCTTCGCCGACGTAGCCCGCCTCGGTGAGCGTCGTGGCGTCGGCGATGGCGAACGGCACGCGCAACGTGCGGGCCAACGTCTGCGCGAGCAGGGTCTTGCCCGAGCCGGTCGGGCCGAGCAGCAAGATGTTGCTCTTCGCGAGCTCGACGTCGTCGTCCGCGGCGTCCCCGATGCCGATGCGCTTGTAGTGGTTGTACACCGCGACCGAAAGCGCGCGCTTGGCTTCCTCCTGACCCACGACGTACTCGGAAAGCTGGTCGTAGAGCTGGTGGGGCGTCGGCAGGTTCTCGAGCACCTCGTCGCTCGACGGCGTATCATCCTGCGTGAACGAGCCTGCAGGCGAAGGGCCTTCGCGCCGCACGCCGTCGGCCCCGGCTGTGACGAAACCGCCGTCGAAACCCGGCTCGAACTGCAATCCGAGGTCGTGCATCATCGCGGCGGTGCAAGCCGCCAGGCATTCGTCGCAGATGCAGATACCGTCAGGCCCTGCCACCATTGCGGAAACCTGGTCGGACGTCTTTCCGCAGAACGCGCAGACTGCGCTGTCACGGTTGTTGTATTCGCTCACGTGCCATCCCTTCGCAGGTGGCGCGCCGAAGGCGCGCCACGCATCAGTTTACCTAAGCAATGCCAAGCCGGCGGGGCTACTCGCTCGCCTGCCCGCGAGACGTGGCGATGCGGTCGACGAGACCGTAAGCCAGAGCCTCCTCGGCGGTCATGTAGTTGTCGCGCTCGGTGTCGGCCTGAATCTTCTCGAGCGACTGGCCGGTGTTCGCCGACAGAATGTTGTTGAGCCGCTGGCGGGTCTTGAGCATGAAGTCCGCCACGATCTGGATCTCGGTCTGCTGGCCTTGCGCACCACCGAGCGGTTGGTGGATGAGCACCATCGAATTCGGGAGGCATAGGCGCTTGCCCTTCGTGCCGGCCGACAGCAGCACGGCTGCCATGGAAGCGCATTCGCCGAGGCAGATGGTCGAAACGTCGCATTTGATGAAATTCATCGTGTCGAGGATCGCCATGCCGGCCGTGACCGAGCCGCCCGGGGAGTTGATGTACAGCGAGATGTCCTTATCGGGATCGGCGCTCTCGAGATGCAGCATCTGGGCGACGACGGAATTGGCGACATGGTCGTCGATCTGCTCGCCGAGGAAGATGATGCGGTCGTTGAGCAGTCGAGAATAGATATCGTAGCTGCGCTCTCCGCGCGGCGACTGCTCGATTACATAGGGGATGAGCGCATTGTTGATCGTTGCTCCCATATATACCTCTTTCTCTTTCACGCATGGTAACCCGACCATGTTAGTACACCAGCGCCCGCACACGAAGCGGGTCGGCCGACATCGTTACCATATGGACAAAAGCGGACGCGCCCGGAGAGGACACGTCCGCTTCATGAGCTTATCGAACGAGGGGGCTATTCGCCGTCCTCTTCGTCCTTGGCATGCTTGGCGGCCTTCTCCTCGGTGACGACGGCCTTCTCGACGATCTCGGCAGCGGCCTTCTGGCGC
>CAMOUE010000184.1 GCA_946626265.1 uncultured Eggerthellaceae bacterium
AGGTCGCCGAACGTGATGCCCTTGTCGACGACGAGGCCCTCGATCTGGGTGAACTGCGGCAAGTGGCTCGGATCGGCCACGTCGCGACGGTACACCTTGCCGGGAGCGACGATGTAAATGGGAAGCTCCTGGTCCTCCATCGCGTGAACCTGGACGCCGCTCGTCTGCGTACGCAGCAAGACGTCCGACTCGCCGCGCACGGCCGACTCGTCGCCCGACAGGTCGCGGACGTAGAACGTGTCCTGCATGCTGCGGCTCGGATGGTCGGCGGGCGCGTTGAGCGCCGTGAAGTTGTAGTAGTCCGTTTCAACCTCGGGGCCTGTCGCAACGGTGTAGCCCAAACCGAGGAACACGTCGCAGATCTCCTCCGACACGCGATTGATGAGATGGCGCGTACCGAGCTGCTGGACGCGGCCCGGCAGCGTGACGTCGACGGCCGACGCGTCGATGCTTGCCGCGAGCTCGGCTGCGGCCAGCGTTTTCTTGCGGGCCTCGAGAGCCTGCTCGATGACGTTGCGCGCCTCGTTGACCGCCTTGCCCACGGTCGCCCGCTCGTCCTTGGCCACTTGCCCCATGTTACGCAAGTACGCGGTCAGCGTGCCCGACTTGCCCGTGACGGCAACGCGCACGGCATCGAGCGCAGCCGTGTCGACCGCGTCGTCGATAGCCGAGAGCGTCTTGGCGCGCAGGGCTTCGAGTTCTTCCACAATTGCCATAGTTAGCCTTTCGAATCGCCGATTCCAAAATCGCTTCCCCGAACTCAACGACTGGCCTCGGAGAAACGATTTTGCCCATCTTACGTGCAATTACACGCAAATTGTGAGTATAGCGCTTAACGCGTTGCGCCACTGCACGCCCGCCCAAGGGTTCACAATACGCGCACCGCGAGCCACGGCGAGAAAGGCGAACCGCAAAAAACAGGCACGTGTTCTCGGCTATAATATTCAGTCACAACCGAAGAGAAGGGGAACCATGCAGTATTACGATTTCCAGAACCTGAAATTGTCCGCATTGGGGTTCGGGGCCATGAGGCTCCCCGTCATCGACGGAGAAGACGAGCGCGTCGACGAGCCCGTCGCAGCCGAAATGGTCGACTACGCCATCGAGCACGGGATCAACTACTTCGATACCGCCTGGGGATACCATGGCGGCAACTCGGAGCGCGTCATAGGCCGCGCGCTGGCGCGCCATCCGCGCGATTCGTACTACCTCGCCGACAAGTTTCCCGGCTACGACGTCTCGAACTTCGGCAAGCACGAGGAGATCTTCGCCGAGCAGCTCGAGCGTTGCGGCGTCGACTACTTCGACTTCTACCTGCTTCACAACGTGTGCGAGCTCAACATCGAGCAGTACCTCGACGACGACGCCTACGGAACGGTCTCGTACTTCGTCGAGCAGGTGCGCGCCGGGCGCATCAAGCACCTGGGCTTCTCGGTGCATGGCAACTACGAAACGTTCTCGCGCTTCCTCGAGGCGTACGGCGATGTGATGGAGTTCTGCCAGATCCAGCTCAACTACATGGATTGGGAGTTCCAAAACGCACGTGGCAAGGTCGAGGCCCTGCGCGAGCGCGGACTCGCCATCATGGTCATGGAGCCGCTGCGGGGCGGCAACCTCATTTCCCTCGGCGACGACGACATGGCGCCGCTTCGCGCCCTGCGCCCCGACGCGAGCGCCATCGAGTGGGCGTTCTCGTACGTGCGCGGAATCGACGGCGTCGGAACGATCCTTTCCGGCATGTCGGACATGGACCAGCTCCGCGAGAACATCGCGCTGTTCGAGCAAGACGGCTCCCTGTCGAACGAGGAGGAAGCCGTCCTCCTCGGGCTCGGCAAGAAGCTCGCGAGCGCGAAGGGCGTCCCGTGCACGGCATGCCACTACTGCACCTCGCATTGTCCAATCGACCTCGACATCCCCCGTCTGCTGGAGCTTTACAACGAGCACCTCTCGAGGCCGTCGTTCGGCTTTATCGCGCCCATGGCGCTCGGCGCCATGCCGGAGGACAAGCAGCCGAGCGCATGCATCGGCTGCGGTTCGTGCGCGGCCGTATGCCCCCAGCAGATCGACATCCCCGAAGCGCTGGCGCACTTCGCCGAGATGATGAGCGCGTAAACGAGCGGAGGGCCGCGCGGGCGGCCCAAACGGGGCGAAGGGGCCGCGCGGGCGGCCCCTTCGCCGTTTCGCTCAAGCTATTCGCGCTGTTCCACCCGGGCCTTCTTGAGCCGCTCGATTTCGCCCGCGTACCCGGCGAGGTCGTCATGCGGCGTCTCGAGGTAGAACGGCAGCGCCTCCAAGGCGGGATGGTTCACGACGGCTGCAAGCGCATCGAAGCCGATAAGCCCTTCGCCGAGCTTTTCGTGGCGGTCCTTGTGGGCGGCGCGCGGATTCTTCGAATCGTTCAGGTGGACGGCCCGCAGCCGGTCGAGCCCGATTACGCTGTCGAACTGGTCGATCACGCCATCGAGGTCCGAGACGATGTCGTAACCGCCATCCCAGACATGGCACGTGTCGAGGCACACCCCCACGTGATCGGACAGCTCGACGCGCTCGATGATGGCGGCAACCTCCTCGAACGTGCGGCCGACCTCGCTTCCCTTGCCCGCCATGGTCTCCAAGAGCAGCGTAGTCGTCTGGCCTGGCGAAAGCACGGCGTTCAGGGCATCCGCGATCATCTCGACGGCCGCCTGCGCCCCCTGTCCCACATGGGCGCCCGGGTGCATGTTGTAGAGCTGGCCGGGCATGATCCGCTCCATGCGATCGAGGTCGTCCGCCAAGGTCTGGAGCGCGAACTCGCGCGTCTCGGGCTTGGCGGACGACGGGTTCAGCGTATAGGGCGCGTGGGCTAAGATCCGATGTATGCCGAACTGCTCCCTCACCGTGGCAAAGGACCGCAAGTCGTCATCGTCAAGCGGTTTCGCCTTGCCCCCGCGCGGATTGCGCGTGAAGAACTGAAACGTGTTGGCGCCAATCGAGCCCGCATCGCGTGCGGCCGCCGCAAAGCCTTTCGCTATCGACAGATGGCATCCAATTGTGAACATCTCGTGTTTCCTCCAAAAACAACAGCTTGATATTTCGCTTTGGCGACGAATGCGCTTTTTGGCCATTTCGTCCTTTTCCCAGCTCAATAACTAGATACAGCCATTGGGCACCACTGCGGGATCTTGGGGTAAAACGTTTTCCACCGCAGGGGAAAACGTCCCTTCGCCATTCCACAAGCACGCGGCCAAATCGACATGCGCGTCATCGGCGAACGTCACGCCCTCGGCTTCGAGCAGCTCGCGCTGGACGTCCGGCCCGCCGAACGCAAACCCCTCGCACAGGCTGCCGTCCTTGAAAACTACGCGATGACAAGGGATTTCCCCTCCCTCGACAGTCGGCGAAGGGTTGTTGCGCAACGCGAAGCCCACATAGCGCGCCGACTGCGGTCGCCCCATGAGACGCGCAACGAGGCCGTACGTCGCCACTTTCCCAGCCGGAACCTGGCGAACCACGGCAAACACCCTGTCAGAAAACACTCCCATGCTCGCAAGTATACCTTCGTGCTTCGCAGCGTACGCCGTCGTGTCTAGAACGCGTGCCACCGTATTTCGCAAGCAATGCCCCCGGATATGGCCGAAATTCGATTTCTGCGCATTTGACATGGGATTTTGAGACAATACAATCGCGGCATGAATCTTGTTTTGGAAATGGAGTCATCCCTTGAGTTTTGGCGGCGCATCTACCCCGCAGGCAGATCGCCCCATAATCCCATTGCGCTTCCCCAGGGAGAAATCGCCTGTTCGAAGAAGGACGTTCTTCGTCTGGAACGAAGCGTATGGAGCGGTGCGCAAACGAAACCGATAGAGTTCGGGCGCAAGGGGCCGGGCGGCGGCCCGGCGCGGGGGCTGGGCAGCGGCCGGACCGTGGCCCAAATCCAAGGCTAGTCATTATCTATTTCGTGCATAAACGAATGGAATGGGCAGACGCCGCTGGCGGACCGGGCTCCGCTGACGCAGCCAGCGCCCCAAACACTGCCGGCGCCCCGGGCGTAACCAGCACCCCGGATGCCACCGCGCCCGGACGCCGCCGTTCTACGGCAGCACGCCCAAGACGACGGCGGTGGCGAGCAGGGCGACGGCCAACACCATCGCGACGACATCGGTGCCTGCAAAAGGGTACTGCTTGAAGCCCGACTCCCGGCTCCGCAGGTTGAAGCCGCGCACTTCCGCCGCGATGGCCGCGCTGTTCGTCTTGCGCACCGA
>CAMOUE010000185.1 GCA_946626265.1 uncultured Eggerthellaceae bacterium
GCAGGAGCGCGGGGAGCGGCCAGTCGCGCGCCGCCTGCGCGGTGTCGAAGCGTGCGAGGGAGACCTCCACTTCGGTGAGGCGGCGCGCGAGTTGCGCGGGGATCTCCACGGGGAGCGTGGCAATGTCTGCCGGGGCCGCCGCCTCATAGGTCGGCAGGATCTTGCGCCTGCGACTCTTGGGGACGAGCGCCAGCTCGTCGGGGTCCCGCCCCCAAGCGCACGTCTCGTATGTGATGCCCGGCCACATCGCGGCTCCTTGATGTTCAGTGTAGTTTCGTTTACTTATACGGAAGTGTATTGTATTTCACTTCCGTTAATGACGCAAGACAAGCGGCGAACAGGCGCGCTTCGGCTTGTCCAGGAGCAGGATTCGAGCCTGCGGCCCTCGGGTTATGAGTGACCCCGAGGGCGTTCCAATTCAAACCATGCCGTTCCCTGCCTCCAAGAACAGCAGGTAGATGCGGTGGGGCCCTCACAGACATAGCCAAAGGGTTCGACGCCAGACCCGCCGTTCCGCGCAAAAATCCTTTTGAATGAAAGTTAGATTTGGAATACTTCATGATTGCATACGCAGGCTGATGCTTTATCATATGAAATTAGCTACGGATAACTTATGAAAGGACATCTATGGCCGAGAAAAAACAAGGGGACCTATCCGTTCTCCTAGGCTACGCTGGCGAGCGAAAGAGCCTGACCTTTTTGGGGCTCGCGCTTTCCGCTGTCGCCATGGCCTTGAGCATGGTTCCCTATATCTGCGTATGGCTCGTGGTGCGCGACCTCGTTGCCGTCGCCCCCGACTGGAGCGCGGCAGGCTCCGTCGCCGGTTACGGCTGGATGGCGTTCGCCTTCGCGGTGGCGGGTATCCTCGTGTACTTCGTAGCGCTCATGTGCACGCACCTGGCAGCATTCCGCACGGCGTCCAACATCCGCAAGGAGGGCATGGCCCACTTGATGAACGCGCCGCTCGGCTATTTCGACAGCAACGCGAGCGGCCTTATCCGCAACCGGTTGGACGGAGCTTCGGCCGAAACCGAGACGCTGCTCGCACACAACCTGGCCGACATCGTGGGCACCGCGACGATGCTCGTCGCCATGATAGCGCTCATGTTCGTGTTCGACTGGCGTATGGGCGCTGCTTGCCTGGTGGCCGCCGTCATCTCCGTCGCATCGATGTTCGCCATGATGGGCGGCAAGAACGCCAAGCTCATGGAAGAGTACCAGGCCGCGCAGGACCGCATGAGCAAGGCGGGGACGGAATACGTGCGCGGCATCCCCGTGGTGAAGGTGTTCCAGCAGACGGTCTATTCCTTCAGGGCCTTCAAGGAAGCCATCGACGATTACAGTGCGAAGGCGAGCCACTACCAAGGCGACGTCTGCCGCGTGCCCCAATCGGTCAACCTCACCTTTACCGAAGGGGCGTTCGTCTTCTTGGTTCCCGTCGCCTTGTTCCTGGCGCCGGGAGCGCTCGCTTCGGGTGACTTCGCGGGTTTCGTGACGAACTTTGCCTTCTACGCGGTGTTTTCCGCCATCATCTCGACGGCGTTGGCGAAGATCATGTTTGCAGCAAGCGGCATGATGTTAGCCAGCACGGCGCTTGGCCGCATCCGCCCGGTCATGAGCGCGCCGGTGCTCGACGTTGCACCTGACCCCGAGATGCCGCAAGGGAATCGCGTCGAGTTCAAGGATGTAAGCTTCACCTACGACGGCGCTGCAGACCCAGCGTTGAACCATGTCTCGTTTACGGTCGAGCCCGGCCAAACCGTGGCCTTGGTCGGCCCTAGCGGCGGCGGCAAGACCACTGCCGCCAGCCTGATCCCACGCTTCTGGGACGTCACAAGCGGCGCTGTGGAAGTAGGCGGGGTCGACGTGCGCAGAATAGACCCGCACGTGCTCATGGACCAGATAGCGTTCGTGTTTCAAAACAACCGGCTGTTCAAGACGTCGATCCTGGAGAACGTCCGAGCCGCGCGCCCGGAAGCCACGCGCGAGGAAGTGGAGGCGGCTCTTGCCGCGGCGCAATGCGACGACATCATCGCTAAGCTTCCAGGCGGCATAGACACGATGATCGGCACGGAGGGCACCTACCTGTCCGGCGGCGAGCAGCAACGCGTTGCTTTGGCCCGGGCCATCTTGAAGGACGCGCCCATCGTGGTGCTCGACGAGGCGACCGCCTTCGCCGATCCCGAAAACGAAGCGCTTATCCAGAAGGCCTTCGCCACGCTTACACGGGACCGCACCGTCATCATGATCGCCCATCGCCTGTCGACGGTGGTCAACGCAGACAAGATCATCGTGCTCGACCGCGGCGTCGTCGTGGAAGAGGGATCGCACGATTCGCTGGTAGACGCCGGCGGATTGTACGCCCACATATGGGCCGACTACAACCAAGCCGTACAGTGGCGAATCTCAACGGAGCGAGAGGAGGCTTAAGCATGCTGTTCGATAAGAAGTTCCAGCGGAAATTCGCGCTCTCGGACCAGGGCGTCTCCAACGTGAGGAAAGGCACGGCGTGGACCGTTGTTGTGAACCTCGTGGTCATGGGCGGCATGGGCATCCTCTACCTGCTCATGATGCAATTCATGGACACGCTCACCGGCGGAGCGCCCCTGCCGGGCATCCTCCTGTTCAGCCTCGGCGTACTCGCATTCGTGGTCCTTTCATTCATCACGCATTACCAGCAGTACCAAGCAACGTATGGGCTGGTCTACGAGGAAGTCAAAACCATCCGCGTCGGGTTGGCAGAGCGCCTGCGCAAGCTTCCGCTCGGCTTTTTCGGCAAGCGCGACCTCGCCGACCTGACCGAGACGATCATGGGCGACGTGAACCGCATGGAGCACGTGTGGTCGCATGCGCTGGGCTACCTGTACGGCAGCTACATATCCACCGCTATCATCGCCGTCATGCTCTTCGCGATGGATTGGCGGCTGGCCATCGCATGCCTGTGGGGAGTGCCCGTGGCCTTTGCGTTGCTGTTCGGAAGCCGCAGGATGGCTGAGCGTAACGCCGAGAAGACCAAGGCGGCAGCGTTAGAGGTTTCCGACGGCATTCAGGAAGCGCTCGAGAACATTCGCGAGATTCACGCCACCAACCAGGAGCAACGCTACCTCGACACGCTCAATAGCAAGATCGATGCGCACGAGCGCACGATGATCAAGGGCGAGCTGGCTACGGGCCTATTCGTGAACGGCGCGAGCGTGATCATGCGACTTGGCGTGGCCACCACCATCTTGGTGGGCGCGAACCTTATCGTGTCCGGCCAGATCGACTTCATGATGCTGTTCTTGTTCCTGCTGGTCATCACGCGCGTCTATGCGCCATTCGACCAGAGCCTGACCATGATCGCAGAGGTGTTCCTCTCGCAGGTTTCCGCGAACCGCCTCGTGGAGATTTACGACACGCCGACGGCCGAAGGGGAGATGACGTTCCAGCCCAAGGGTCATGACATCGTGTTCAAGGACGTGGGCTTTGCTTACGACGACGAGCAAGTGCTCAAGGGTGTCAGCTTCACTGCCAAGGAAGGCGAGGTGACGGCGCTGGTCGGACCGTCGGGTTCCGGCAAGAGCACGTGCGCTCGTTTGGCGGCGCGCCTGTGGGATGCGACGGAAGGTGCCATTGAGGTGGGCGGCGTAAACATCGCCACGGTCGACCCCGAGGTGCTGTTGAGCGACTACTCGATGGTCTTTCAGGACGTCACGCTGTTCGACGACACGGTCATGGAGAACATCCGCCTGGGCAAGCACGGCGCCACCGACGAGGAGGTGCGCGTAGCAGCTGCAGCGGCGAACTGCGACGAGTTCGTGAACAAGCTGCCAGCCGGCTACGACACGCCCATCGGCGAGAACGGCGCGAGGCTGTCGGGAGGCGAGCGCCAGCGAATCTCGATTGCGCGTGCGCTGCTGAAAGACGCGCCCATCGTGCTGCTCGACGAGGCGACGGCTTCGCTCGACGTGGAGAACGAGACCAAGGTGCAAGGTGCGCTTTCGCGCCTGCTTGCGGACAAGACCGTCCTGGTCATCGCGCATCGGATGCGCACCGTCGAGAACGCAGACAAGATCGTCGTGCTGTCGGAGGGCTCGGTCGTCGAGGAGGGCTCACCTGCCGAACTGCTCGAGCACGAAGGTGGCGTGTTCGCCCGTATGCACGCCC
>CAMOUE010000186.1 GCA_946626265.1 uncultured Eggerthellaceae bacterium
GGCTCCAGATCGGCGGGGTCTTTACCCCGCCATATTATTTTGAAAGGCACTGCATCTTTGGCGAGACTGAATTGCTTCATAGATGAAACGGGCCAAGACGACATGTCCTCGGATGTCTGCTTGATAACCCCCAAGCTACAGCCACATAGATTTAGAATCCGGTCATCGAATCTGATAAGCGTTCGCAAAGCAGCAGGATTCGAATTCCTCAATCGCATCGCCGATGCCGTTTGCCGCTAGCAGCACCTTCTCGATAACGCCTTCGGGTGAATAGGGGTTTCGGCCTTGTTCGCATACAATGCCGCAAAATCGAGTATCGTCCTCCTCGACGATATAACCCCTGTGAAGCGAGTTGTAGTCAACCCGCCAATATAGGGTTGAGCCTGAAGAGATTCCCGCAGAACAGAGGCTCCATCCGGTTGTGCCAGTCAAGTCATTTGTTCCCATGGTGGGCCTCCTGAAAGCAATTCGAAGTGTCCTACAGTGCGAAAAGCGGCGTTGTACGTGCGCAGACGCCTCCGATTGGGGGCGCCTGCGCAATCCAATGAGCTGGCTAGATCGTGTTCTTCTTCGGGATGGCGCGCACCTCGCGGCCAAGGATGACGCAATCGTAGTTGGAAAGCTCCTGCATCGTGAGGCCGAGCTCGTCGAGCAGGTCCTCGGGCGACTTGCCGCGCACGATCTCGCCCTGCAGGAACTCGACGCGGTCCTCGATCGAGAGCGCTGCGAACGCAGGCAGGCTGATCTCGCCGGGCTGCAAGACCACGCGGTACTCGCGCGTCTCCCAAGCGTTGCCGAGGTCCACGCTGGCCGCAGACCCG
The DNA here is from genome assembly GCA_946626265.1 of uncultured Eggerthellaceae bacterium. Lineage (GTDB taxonomy): Bacteria > Actinomycetota > Coriobacteriia > Coriobacteriales > Eggerthellaceae > UBA9715. The sequence goes on from CAMOUE010000186.1 coordinate 822, forward strand.
TCGTACTCTCGACGATAGTCAGCAGGGTCGTACCCCTCGCCCGTCAGCTGCTCAGGCCCGATGGTGCCGATATCGACACGTTTGGCGCCTGTCGGCTTGAAAATGACTACCTTGTCACCGAGTTCTTTCGCGCGTTCTGCGAGCTCATCCATGGGGCCGACTTGCATGCATGCTGCCAGGCAATGCTTCACGCACATCGGCTTGCGGCCTGCGTCGAGTCGCTCGGCGCACAGGTCGCAGCGCCAGGTGGGCATGGGGACGTACGCCCAATCCCACGCGTCGTCGATTGCATCGCCCTTGCGCTCGGCCTTCGACTCGAACACGCGGATGCCGAACTGATCGGATGCGAGCCCCTTCTCCTGCTGGCATGCCACCTCGCAGGAACGGCAATTCGTGCAGTACTTGTAGTCGATCAGCAGACCGTAATCAGCGTATTTCTCCATTTCCTACACCGCCCTCTCTTCAGTGCAGAAGTAGCCCTCTCCCATACCGGAGCCCTTCGTGTTCGAAATGTTCAGCGGGTCCTCGATTGCCGGACCCTCGGCGTCGAGGCTGTCGACCTTGCGAACCTCGCAGACCATCGACTTGTACGGCGCGCCGAAGCCCAGCTGACCGACGCACTCATGCGGCATGAGCTTGTTGAAGTTGGACTTGAACACGCCGTACAGGTTCGGGAAGTCGGGGTCGTCCTCGGGGAACCACCAGCCGTGCTGCATGTGCGCCGTGTCCTCGTGGATGGTGTCGACGAGGGTGACGCGCGCGTTGGCGTGCCCGAACAGGTTGTACGCCTGCACGATGTCGCCCTCGCGGATGCCGCGCGCGGCGGCCGCCTTCGGGTGCATCTCCAGGGTTGGGTCGGGGTTCTTCGAACGCAGCACGTCGACCTGGCGAAGCTCCGAGTGGAAGAACAGCGGCGTGCGCGCTCCCGAGCTGATGATGAGCGGGTACTTCTCGGCCAGGTCGGGCCGGGCATTCTTCTGGAAGCGCGGCTCCTCGTAGTTGGGCATCGGGTCGAGCCCCCAGGCGCCGTAGGCGGCGCAGAACAGCTCGACGCGACCGGTCACGGTGTTGAAGCCGGGCTGCCCGTCGGGACGCATGAGGCCCTTTTCGTACTTTCGGTACTCGTTGCCCGGGAAGTACATGCCCATCTCGCGGAACTCCTTCCACGTGATGCCGTAGGCGTTGACCAGCTGCACGTCGAGCCATTCCTCGACGTCCGCGTAGGGACCCCACGCCTCGGGGCAGAGGCGCTTGCCGAGTTCCAGGCACACCTCGAGATCGGAACGGGTATCCGGCTCGTCGACGGCCTTGGCCATGCAGGCGGTCCACACGTTGTTGGCTCCGTAGTAGGGCACGACCAGGCCATCGTGCTCGGCGAACGTCGGCAGCGGCAGGAAGATGTCAGCCAAGCCCTGGATGGTCGGGTTCATGAACGTGTCCTGCGCGACCGTGAAGTCCATGTCCTTCAGCGCGTTGTACCAGCGCTCGGGCTGGGCCGAGCAGGTCGGTGACAGGAAGTTCGTCGAGTTGATCCACGCCATGTGCAGCTCGTAGGGCTTGCCACTCTCGAGCGTATCGAGGATCTCGTCGGACTGGCAGGTGGCGTTGGGGCCGTGGAACGCGGGGTAGGTCTTGTTGCCCAGCTTCTTCTCGACGAGTTCCTGCGGCAGGAACTCCATCGAGTTGCCGGACCAGCCGCCCATGTTGGTGAAGGGCGCGCCCAAGGTAAGGCCGCCCGGCACGTCGAGGTTGCCGGTGATGGCCGCGATGGAGAGGATCGCCTGGCCGGCCATGGTGCCGTTGGGGTTCTGGTCGACCGCGAGCCCCCAGGCGATCGAGACCGGGTGGTTGATGGAGATCAGGCGTGCCACGATGCGGATGAGCTCGGCGTCCACTCCGCAGATATCCGCAACGCGCTCGGCTGGATACTCGGCAGCGCGCTCGGTCAGCTTGTCGAAGCCGTAGCACCAGCGGTTGACGAAGTCGTGGTCGTACAGGTCCTCCTTGATGATGGTGTCGATAAGCGCGAGCGCGAGCGCTGTGTCGGTGCCGGGGCGCAGCTGCACCGTGAGGTTGCCCGGCTGCGCGCCGAGCCACGTGATGCGCGGGTCGATGCAGATGAAGCGCGTGCCCATCTTCATCATGTCGATGAGCGCATGCCCGAACAGACCGTCGCCGTTGGAGTACAGCGGCATCTTGCCCCAGCACACCACGTACTTGGGAAGCTCGAACTCAGGGTTGTCGAAGCGCTCGGGGTAGTACGCTGCATAGTCGATCTCGGGGTACCCGGCGCCCAGGATGAACGCTGCCGTCATCTGGCGCGGACCGTAACACGACACGCCCGACAACGGGTACACGACGTTCGGCGTGCCGAGTACCGAATAGGCTATCGGCCAGTAGAACATCGATGCCTCTCGGCCCGTGCCGCCGTACACGGCGATGGATTCAGCGCCGTATTTCTCCTTGATGATGCCCACCTGCTCTTCGATGATGTCGTAGGCTTCATCCCAGGTCGTCTGTTCCCATTTGTCGGAGCGGCCGCGGAACTCCTTCGCGCGCTTCATGGGATGCACGATGCGGTCCTCGTGGTAGGTGTAGTCCTTGAGCGCCAGGCACCTGGGGCACAGGCGCCCGTTCGTAATCGGCTGGCTCTCGTCGCCCTCGACATGGGCGCAATCGACGTCATCTCCAACGTGGGACTCATGCTGCGGACTGTTCGCCGGGACGACTCTGTCGGAATCGCGTCCATCTCGTTTAAGGAGAACACGCCTTCCGGGGCGAAGGTCGTGCCGCTTTCTGATCCCACCATGCAGATAAACCTGTACGCCCTCTATCACAAGGCGTCGGAAAAGTCGACTGCAATCGCAAACCTGGTTTCGCTCATAGCGAGTACGATACGCGGCGATGTCGGCCAGTGCCTTTCTTAGGCCATTTCACCATCTTTCGGCATCAGCATCAGGCTCAGGGCTCTCCGATCGCGCTCGGTGAGCATGCCGAGCGGCTCCCCGTTGAGGAGATCCGATTGCGCGAGCCGGAAGAGTGGCGAGACTTGGACACGAGACGGCTTGAGCAGCCCCTCCCGCTTCCAGTCGGCGAGCTCGCAGTACGTGTAGCGCTCCCGTGTGTCGGCGGTGGTGACCTTCGCCACGACTATTGCGGCGGCCATGTCGTCGACGATGACGACGGGCCGCACCTTGCCGGCTTCGGGGTGGTCGGCGAACCGCAGGTAGGCGAGCCAGACCTCCCAGGGCGTCGGCTTCGCGCTAGCGGACGAGGCTGCCATAGAGGTCGCCTTCCTCGTCGTCCATGTCGG
>CAMOUE010000187.1 GCA_946626265.1 uncultured Eggerthellaceae bacterium
CGCGGCGCGCCCGGACGCCGAGCGGTCAGCCCGAGGGTTTCAGGCGCCCCCGCGGGGACGGAGCACGCAGGTAGAGCGTATACGAAAGGAACCCGCTATCAAGCGGGTTCCTGCCAGAATACCGTTCTAAGCTGAGCTGCAGATTTGCCCAACTTTAAGATTAGCCGAAGAAGATGCTGATCTCGCGCTCGGCAGACTCGGGAGAGTCGGAGCCGTGGATGACGTTCTCGTCCATGACCAGGCCGAAATCGCCACGGATCGTGCCAGGGGCGGCGTCCGCCGGGTTCGTGGCGCCCATGAGCGTGCGCACCTTGGCGACCGCGCCCTCGCCGGAGACGACCATCTTCACGACCGGACCGGACGTGATGTAGGAGATGAGGCCCTCGTAGAACGGCTTGCCCTCGTGCTCGGCGTAATTGGCCTTCGCCTGCTCGGGGGTAACCATCTCGAGCTTCATCTGCTCGATGGTCAAGCCGGCGCGTTCGAAACGGTTGACGATCTCGCCGATGTGACCGTTGCGAACGCCGTCGGGCTTGATCATCGTATAGGTCTTCTGAATTGCCATGTTGCTTGTTCCTTCCTGTAATGAACTATTGCTGACTCGCGAAATACAAGTCGAGGTTCGAAACCTTCCATCCGATCATGTCGCGCACAAGCGAGACCTCGTAGGTCACGTCCCCGCCCTGCGGCGTAGTCGCCGTAACGTACGCCGTCGAACTGCTCATGGAGCGGTCGACGCCGTCGACCGTCACCGTCGATCCGTCGGCGACGAGCTTCGACATGTCGGCGATGTCCTCGGACGTGATGCCGTTCGCGTACGAGTCGGGCGAGGTCGGATCCGCGAACAGCTGCTCGACAACGGCTTCCTGCGTGGGATAGCCATAGCCCTGCGTGTACAGGAGCAAGCCGGCGGCCGCGGCGAGAAGCGCGAGGATGACGATGACGAGCAGGATCTTGAGGCCGACGCTGCGGCGCTTGCGCTCCATCTTCACGACGCCCTTCGACCACTGCTCGAGCTCCTCGTCGGTCGACTGGAAGAAGCGCTCGTCGCTCGTCTGGGCCAGGTCGCCCGTCTTCGCGTACTGGTCTGCGAAGTAGTAGTCCTCGGAGACGGCGTTCTCGTCGACGACGTACGGATTCTGCTCGGTCAGCTGCACGCCGTCGAGAGCCGCAACGTCGAACCCGGACGTGTCGGCGATCGTCGGGAGGCCCTGCGTCGACTCGGGGTTGCCCTGCGAGATGGCGGCTATGGCGCGCTGGTAATCCACGCTGGCCGAAGCCGAGAGGAAATAGGACTTGTCGGCGATGGCAGTCTCGAACGCATCGACTGCCTCCTGCATCTGGCCCGTAGCAACGTATGCCTGGCCGAGGCTGGAGTACAGCTTGTTGCGCACGTCGCGCGTCAGATCGAACTGGAGCGCGCTCTCGTACGACGCCACCGCGTCCGCGGGGCGGTTGAGGGCCATGAAGCAAACGCCTAGGTTCAAGAGGGCCTTCGTCGGATCGGGATTCGACTCGTCGAGCGCCGCCTCGCGGAACGCGACGCCCGCTTCGGCGGACTTGCCCTGCTTGAGCAGCGCATTTCCCATACCGATGTATGCCTTGTAGGGCGTGGGGTACGAACGGTCGGAAACCGCGATCTCGAAATGCTTGACGGCGTTTGCCCAATCGCGCAGGGCGGCATACGCCATGCCCGTGTTGCAGTTGACGGTCCCGACCGCATCGTATGCGGCGTCTTCCGTTGACTTCGAATAGGCCTGGATAGCTTCGTAGAAGCTCTTCAGCTTGGTGAGGCAGTTGCCGATCTGATGGTAGATAAGACCAGACTCACCGGGAGCGAGCGGGTTCGCCTCGTCGTTCAGACATGCGTTGTACAGGTCGAGTGCCCGATTGTAATCGGACAGCGCCGCCGCTTCTTTCGCTTGCTGGAATAGCTCGTTGTTCATTTGTGACCTTCTTAAGCCTCGGATGTGCTGCGATTGTTATTCCGCTACGTTCTCAATCGTGATGCTCTCGATGACGTCGCCTGCACGAAGCTTGCCGATGACGTCGAGACCCTCGATCGTCTGACCGAAAACCGTGTAATCCGAATCGAGGAACGGCTGGGGGCCAAGGCAGAAGTAGAACTGCGAACCAGCCGAATCGGGCATGGACGAACGCGCCATGGCCAGCGTGCCGTCGTTGTGCACGTTGTTCGGGTTCGTGCGCCACTCGCCCTTGATCTGATAGCCGGGGCCGCCGGTGCCGGGTTGGCCCTTGGGACCGCGCTCGCCGCGAGCGACCTGCTCGGGGGTCATGTCGCGCGTATTGGGGCAGCCGCCCTGGATGACGAAACCGGGGACGTAACGATGGAACTTGAGGCCATCGTAGAAGCCCTTCTGGGCGAGCTCGACGAAGTTGCCCACATGGATGGGAGCGTCTTTGCCTGCCAGCTGCACGCGAATGGTGCCCTGCGTCGTGACGAGGACGGCGATTTCGTCGCCCGTCGGCTGGTAGGCAGGGGTATAAAGATCAGCCACGATTACTCTCCTTCAAACAAGGTTGCATGTACATACATGTCCGAAATTCTAGCAGTCGTACCCCATTCGCTGGGAAAATCCCCCCAATATTCATGCACAGCACGCCTGCCCGACACGACGGCATTGCAGCGAGGCCGCCTTCGTTGTCCGGGAATCGCTTGTTGGGCCCACGCGTGGCTACACTGCGTCGAAGAAGCTGATGACCTCGACATGATAGGTTTGCGGGAACATGTCGACAGGCTGGACGCTGCGGAGGCGGTACCCCGCCTGCTCGAAACGGGCGACGTCTCGCGCCCAAGTCGCCGGGTCGCAGCTCACATAGGCAACTGTTGCCGCACCCGTCCGGGCGATGTCGTCCACGACGCCGTTGGCCAGGCCCGCACGGGGCGGATCGACCACGAGCGCGTCAAGGTCCTCGAGCATCGCGAGCTCGCGTGCGGCATCGCCTCCCACGACGTCGATGTCGACACCGTTTGCGTCGGAGTTGTAACGCAAGTCTCGAACGGACGACTTCGCCGACTCGACAGCCACGACGTCGGCCCCCGCGAGCGCGAGCGGCACCGAGAACGTGCCGCCGCCCGCATAGAGGTCGGCGACGTACGCGCCGTCGAGGTCGCCGAGCCCCTCGAGCACGAACTCGACGAGCTTTCCCGCTTGAGCTGTATTGACCTGGAAAAACGAAGGTGCTTGCGTCGAATACAACACATCTCCCACCTTCTCGCGCCAATAGCCGCGCCCGTCGAGGACCTCGACTCCCTTGATCTTGCGGGCTTTCCCGGGATCGGCCAGCACCCGCACGACGCTCGTCGCCTTGACGGCGGTCGACAAGGTTTTCGCGAACAGGGCGCGTGGGAACGAACCCGGTCGCGTCCAGAGGGCCACCTCGAGCTCGCCGGTCACAAGGCTGTGGCGCACCCCGATTCGGTGAATTCCCAAATCCTGATTGCCCTGGGCATAGCGGATTGCACCGCGCAGCGCCTTCGGGGCTTTCTCGATCTGCTTATGGGCGAGGCGCGACGAAGCCGCGGCGACGAGCTCGCTCGAGCCCTCCCGGTGAAACCCGAGCTCGAAGCGGCCTTCGGCATCGGTGCCGACGGCTATCTCGAGCTTGTTGCGATAGCCCCACGTGCGCTTGCTTGCAGCGCATTCGCGGACGAGCTCCCCCGCACGTTCGGCGTCGATACGCGCCGTGTGGACGAGAGCGCCGACAATGTTCTCGCGCTTTGCGGCAAGTTGCGCCTCGTAGCGCATGCATTGCCATGGCGCGGTTCCACACATTAAGTCGATTGCCGATTCGGGCGCAATGCGGTCGGGCGAAGGCTCGACGATTTTCGCGATCCGTGCACGCGCGAACGAGCCCTTGTCCTCGATGACATCGACTTCCGCAACGTCTCCGGGCACGCCGCCCTCGACGAAAACGGTCTTGCCTTCGGGCAAACGCCCGATCGCATCGGCGCCGTACGCCATGCGGTCAATTCTCACGATGATGCTCATAGGGGTGTGAATCCTTTGCCTTTGATGGATTTATCCGCTCGTTTTAGTATAATCGTCTGGTTGCGTCCCCGTGGCACAGCTGGATAGCGCGTCTGCCTCCGGAGCAGAAGGCCGTGGG
>CAMOUE010000188.1 GCA_946626265.1 uncultured Eggerthellaceae bacterium
GCGGCTTGGCCTGCCACGGGTACTTGCGCGGCGCGGCCTTGTTGATGAACGCCGAGATCATGGCCTCGGTCACGTCGTAGTCGGCGATGACGCCGTCTTTCAGCGGATGCTCGGCGGAAAACGCGTCGGGCGTATGGTTGATCATGTTCTTCGCCTCGTGGCCGACGGCGAGAACGCGGTGCGTGGACTTCTCGATTGCGACGACGGACGGCTCGTTGATAACGATGCCCTCACCGGAAATCGCGATGAGCGTATTGGCGGTACCGAGGTCGATGGCCATATCGGCCGACATGTTGCCGGTCAGATTCGAAAACGACCCCGCTATAGTGTCGAAAATGGACATCTGGTCAAACCCCTTTGGGTAGAAAAATGCTACAGTATGCGACCAAAAATTCTATCATGGCCGTTCTTAGGCAAGGCATGTGCTCGCACGTCAATACGCCAAACTCCACAGCGGCAACAATCAATATGAAAGGGTTGTGAACCCGCCTCCGCTTTCATACTCGGCCGACCACATCATATCGCGTATTGGCAATTGCCAATGGTTTTCAGCCCTCCGCGCGGGGCCGTAAGGAAACGGCGTCAAAAAAAAGCGGGCATGCCGGGAAACCTCTCCCCCGGCATGCCCGCGAGCAAGTCTAGTGGACGCTGCAGGACAGGCACGGGTCGTACGCGCGCACGAGCTTCTCGATCTCGAGGCGAATCTCGGCCTCGTCTGCGCCTTGCGCGACGAGCAGCTCGGCGAGCTGGCGCATGTCGCTCTCGAGGTTCGCGACGTTCTGCGCCGTCGGCGTCACGATCGAGGCACGCACGACGCGGCCGTCGTCGTCCAAGTCCAGCTCGTGGAACAGCGTTCCGCGCGGCGCCTCGGTGAACCCGACGCCACGCCCCGCCCTCACCTCGTAGGGCTCGGGCACGCTCGAGCCCTCGAACTCGTCGTTCGCGAGACGGCGGCAGAGCTCTGCGCATCTCTCGAGCGCGTCGACGAGCTCGACGGCCTGCGCCACGTTGTTGCGGAACGGGTTGCGCTCGGGCGGCCTGAGCCCCGCCTTCGCAGCGGCGACTTTCGCGTCCTTGCACAAGTTGTCCCACGACACGTTGATACGCGCAAGCGCGCTCGTCATGTAATTCGACTTCGTCCACCTCGCCCGCGCGAACAGCGCGCCGGAATGCTCGACGGCGTACTCCTCGATGTTGCCGTCGAAGTCGTCGGCGTCGAATTCCGTGCCCGCGCCCGCGAATTTCGCGATGCGCGAATCGCATATGGCGTACTTGTCGGGATCGTACATCGCCAGCATGTCGCCCGTACTCTGGATGTCCGGGATCGCGAACGAGTTGAACAGGTCGACCGTCGCGATGGCGAACGGGCGCATCCCGTCCATCCTGTCCGCAAACGCGCGGTACTCGTCGGCAGACATCTCGTGGGTGAACCCGCCCACCACGGCGGTGATGGGGTGAATGGAGCGGCCGCCGACCTTCGTACACAGCTCGTTGCCGAGCGATTTCAACGCCAGCGCGCTGTCGAACAGCGCCGGGTCGATCTGCTCCACCGGAAACACGCTCTTCTGCCCGAGGAAGTCGGGAGCGGCGAGAACGAACAGATGGGTCCCGTGGTTCTGCAGGTAGGAACCGTACAGCAGCAGCTCGCGCAAGGCGTTGGTGCGATCGGAGACCTCGATCCCGAATATGCGCTCGATTGCCAGCAAATCGGTGACGACATGGCTCGCCGAGCAGATGCCGCAGATGCGCGACGCGATGTAGGACACTTCGGTGAAGCTACGGCCCCGCACCATGCTCTCGAACAGGCGCACCGGTTCGACGACGGCCATTTCGACTGTCTTCACCTGGCCTTCTTCGATGACGACGTGGATATCGCCATGGCCCTCGATACGGGCAACATGGTCGACGTTGATGGTCGCTTTCATTCTCTCCCCATTCTTTCGAAATACGGCGACGCAACATGCGCACGCCGCCGCATCGTCATGTTACTTCTGCAGCGCAACCTGGTTGAACATCTCGAGCGCCTTATCGAAATCGGCGACGGACACGCCGTACGAAGCGCATGCGGCGCGTGCGCCGTTGAGGTTCGCGTCGGGGGAAAGGCCCGCGCAACCGTTGCACGGGCGCCCCAGGTTCACGCAGCGGGCGCCACACGCCGCACGCGTGACCAGGCCGAGGCATAGCTCGCCCTTCGAGAAGAAGCACTCCGTCTCGTTGCGCTTGCAGTCAGCGCACATCGTGCGCGTCTCGTCCACGCGGTTCGACCCGAACAGCGCCCTTTGCAAGTGCGCCACGAAATCGTACGGGTCGATCGGGCAGCAGCGAACTTCCGAATCGACTTCGATTACGTCGCTCACCGGGCGCGGCTCGATGATCTCGCCGCTCGCGTCGGGGAGCGAATCCGCATAGACTTCCTTCGCGCGCGATGCCAGCTCGTTGCTCGCCATGCCGGGCACGCCGCCCGTGACGGCACATGCGCCGATGGCCATGACGTGGGCCGCGCGCTCGCGAACCTTGCGGACCGTCTCTTCCGCCTCCCGCGTCGTCACGGCGCCCTCGATGATGGCGACGTCGAACTCGTCGGGCATGTCCTCCGATGTCACGAGCTGCCAATACCGCAGGTCTATCTGGCCGAGGATTTCGGTCAGATGCGCTTCTGCGTTCGTAATCTGCAATTGACACCCAAAGCAGCTCGCCAAGCCCACCACGACGACGCGCGGCGGACGGGAATTGGTGTCGGTGATCATCTGCCAAGCACACATGTTACATCGACCCCTGAATGTTCTTCGCTTCCCAATAGTTGAAAACCGGACCGTCGATGCAGCAATACTGGTGTCCGATCTGGCAATGGCCGCATTTCCCCATGCCGCACTTCATGTGACGCTCGAAGTCGAGGTAGATGTGGTCGTAATCGATGTTCTTCTCGCGCATCACCTGCACGACGAACTTGTACATGACCGGCGGGCCGCAGACGACGCCGAACGTGTTGGCGGGATTGATGTCGAGCCGTTTCATCGGCTCGGTCACGACGCCCACCTCGCCGTCCCACGTATCGTCGGGATTGTCGACCGTGAGGTACAGCTCGAAATCCTTGCGATGGCGCCACATCTCGAACTGGTCGCGGAACATGATGTCGGAAGGCGTCCGCGATCCGTACACGATGGTGACGCGCCCGAAATCGGAACGGTTGTCGTGGATGTAGTTGATGAGGGACCGGACGGGGGCGATGCCCAAGCCGCCTGCGACGATGAGAATGTCGTTTCCGCGCATCTCGTCGACGGGGAACCCGCGGCCGAACGGGCCGCGCAAACCAACGATGTCGCCGGCGCGCATGTTGTGAATGGCGCTCGTCACCGTGCCGGCACGCCGGACGCACAGCTCCACGAACCCCTGCTTCGTGGGGGACGACGTGATCGAGATGGGAACCTCGCCCACGCCGAAGATCGACAGTTCGAGGAACTGCCCGGGCTCGTGCACGAACGCCTCGCGCACGCGCTCGTCGATGAGGCGGAACTCGAAGAGCTTCTCGTGCTCCGTCAAATCGCGCATCGAGGTGATGCGGGCCGGCCAGGGCCTATACGCATTGCCGAGAAGCATGTCCTTGCCGGATTCGACGTGAGGCGGCTCGCGCAGGGCTTCGACGGAAATCGTGCCCAATGACTTGCTATTTTGCATCGTCCGCTCCTTTCCGCTTGAAGAAACGGAGCACCTCGATCGGGTTGATGCCCGTCTTGCAGGCGGTCACGCAACGGCCGCAGCCCACGCAGAGCATGCGGTCGTGGTTGACCAGGAATCCGTTGAGCTTGTGGTACATGCGGTGCCTCACGCGGTCGCGCGTCGTCGGGCGGAAATTGTGCCCGCCGGTGACCGCAGCGAAACCGGGGCTCGTGCAGGCGTCCCATGTGCGCACGCGCTCGCCCGTCTTTCCATCGGGTTCGAGGTTGTCCTTGATGTCGAAGCAGAAGCACGTCGGGCACACGCTCGCGCATGCCGAGCACGACAGGCACTTGCTGCCGAGCTCGTCCCAGA
>CAMOUE010000189.1 GCA_946626265.1 uncultured Eggerthellaceae bacterium
CCGCCATGACCCCCCGAGGAAACGGCCACCTCAATCGCAGAACCCGTCGATGCGGTTCCCGCCGCATACGCCACGCCGTCGACGTAAAGCGAATGCCCGTTCAAATCGATCGAATCGGCATCGCACGTCAGGCTCTTCACGTACGAATCGCCCGTCAGCTTCCAGGTCGACCCGCCCGAAAGCTCGACGTAGACATCGCCCGCCGCGCCGTCGGCATTCACGGCACCCTCGAACGTCGAGCCATCAGCGAGATACAAATTCAGGTTAGAAACCTCGTCGACCACCATGTCGCCGTCGATTTCCTGACCCGAAGCCTTTAACGTCACCTGGCCGCCGTTCGAGCCCTCGGTGCCCCATCCTGCCGCTGCCGCGCGCAGGAACACGCCGTCGCCTTCGTTCACGATTTCGGCACCGGTCAGCGAAATCGTCGCCACGGTATTGTTGACGAAGAACACGTCGCCGTTCTTGTTCGTCAGGCTCCCGCCGTTCATCGCAAACGAACCTTCGCCATCAGCTGCATCGCCCGACATGGATTGATAGATCATGACAGCTTGGAACCATTCGGACTTGTTGCTGTTCTTCGTATTGTTGTCTGCCACGAGCGCCACGTCGTTGAGCGTGACCGAGTTCTTCCCCTCGATCACGACGCCTTGGGCTGCCGACGATTCCATTCGCGCGTCGCTCACCGTGATGTCGGCCGTCGAGTACACGACCGGGGAACCCGACCCGCTCGTCTTGTACGAACCGCCCGTCACGTTCACCGTTCCGCCGCCGCGGTCGGAGCGAATCGCCGCCGACGAACGGCCTGACGTCGCGATATTCAAGTTCGTAGCATTCATCGTGCCGCCGCCCGTTGTCATCAGACCACCCGAGCAGTTGCCCGCCGTCTCTATGACCGAATCGGAAACGTTGACCGTCGTGCCCTCGCCGTAGCTGAACACGCCGTTGGCATGCGTCCCGTCCGAGGACACAACCACGTTGCTCAAGTCGAGCGTCGCGCTCTCCGTTGCGAAAACCGCGGCGTTCTCACCGTAGAAGTCCGCATTGTCACCGTCCGCGTCACCCGTTTTCACGACCTTCACGTTCGAGTAGCTCGCCTGCTCGCCGCTTGCCTCGATAGCATGCTCGCCATCGGCGGCGTTCTCGATGCTCTCGGTCGCATTGATGCTGTCCGCCGTCGGAAGCGCCGCCGAAGAGCCGTCTTCCGCCGAGGAACCGCTCGCAGCAGAAGAACCGCCTGGCGCCTCCGACGAAGCGCTTGCCGAAACGCTCGAAGCTGCAGTGGACGACGCATCCGCCGAGACACCGTCGCTCGTCGTAGCGCCTCCGCAAGCCGTGAGCGTGAGTGCCAGGCACGCGCACGTGGCAGCTGCAGCCAGACCAGGAAATCGCGTTTTACCAGTTAGTACCATAGCTTCTCCATTCTCGCCAATCGCAATGGGACGAGAATAGGGCTCATTGCTGAAGCTGGGCTGAAAGGAATGCGTCAGGACCCCGGGAATGCGACAGGACCCGTAACCCTGACATACCGACACGCTCACTGCATCGTCTCGAGGCGCTTCGCCGCGCGCCAGTTCCTCAGGGCGCCGAACGTCAACGCCGAGAGGATCAGACCGCCAGCGATAAGCCCGGCGCCGAGCAGGGGAAACATTAGCCCGTCGAATTCGACCGACGACAACACGAAGCAAAAGAGTCCGAATCCCAGAAGCGTGATGGCTATGGCGCCGTAGGCGATGCTCTGTTGCAAGAACGTCTTGGCCGGCATCCTCTTCCGCGCTATCAGGTACGCCGTATCCCGCGAATACGTGCGGCACGTGTCGACGCCCGTCGGGTCGTCGCCGATCTCCGTGAGCGCGGCGATGTAGCTTTCCCGCTCCTTCCAGGAGGTGTACGTCATCCCGGCAAACCACAGCCCCATGCCGCAAATGGTGAGGAGAGCCTGCCATCCTCCCGCCGGATACGCGAAGAGCGCCATGATGGCCGCCGCAGCAGTGCAGAGCCCGTACACGATGGACAGCCCCGTATAGAGGGAGCGCCCGCCCTTCAGCTGGTTGTACAAGAATTCGTCGCGTTCCGTCATGGCAGTTCCTCCACCTCGAGCTTTCCGTCGGCGAAGCGGAGCGCGCACTTGGCTGGATGATCGTGCGCGTAGTAATCGCCTGCCAAGTAGTTGACCAGGAGATACGGCCCCTTGGCATCCTCGGCGAGCTCGACCGATTCAATCTCGTACGCACCGTCGAGGTACGCCTCCGCCTCGACGTCGGTTATGTAGCCGTAGAGCGAAAGGGCGATGCCGCTCGGAGCCTCGTCCCCATTGTCGTTGAACTCCGCCGCGAGGTGCTCGGGGTTGCCATCGCCGTCGACATCCCAGAGATAGGCGCCGTTTTCGTTGGAAACCGTGTTCCCCATCGCCGCCTGCTCCTCTTTCACCTGGGCTTTGAGCGAATCGATGAGCGCGTTCAACTCGTCAGGGTTCAGAAGCGGATACAACTTCCCGTCCACGCCAACCGCATATCCCGCCGCATCGAACTGGAACGGCACGACTTCTGTCCACGAATCGAACGAGAAGCTCACGAAAGCGTCCGCCTCCCCTTTCTCGGTCGGATTCGCCATGTCAATGCGAATCGCGCACAGCGCATCCCAGTACTCGGCGATGAGGTCCTTGTCGTGGATATACCCGTCAAATGCGCCCTTTACGAACAGGCGCAGGCTCTCGGGAATGCCCTCGCCGCTGCGTATGCCCTTGTCGAACTTGTCGAAACTCGCGTGGCGTTCGCGCATGTACGCCGACAGGGGCGTTCCGCTTTTCTCCGTGGGCGCGCGGTCGACGGACTTCACGAACTCCGGCAACGTGTGCAGAACGTGGGTGAGCCCGTATTTGTCGGAAAGCAGCTTCCCGGTCATGACCACATGCGCGCCGTCGGCCGGATAGCCGTCTTCGTCAGCGCCGTCGATCGCGAACACGACAAGCCCGCCGATCTTGCCGTCGGGCCCCCTCGCCCCGATGCAATGCGACTTCAGCTCGGGGATGTCGAGAATATCGCCCTCGATGCGAATGACCTCTCCGTTGTGCTCGCCTTTCTTGCAGGCTTCCGCCACTTTCTGCATGTACTCGTACTCGCCGTCGGGCACTATGAGATCCACGTCCGCAAGGTCGTCGGCCGTGACGGGGGCCGTTCCCTCCGCCTCGATTTCATCAAGCATCGCCCGGTACTCGTCGGCGGGAATCATCTCGCCCGTTTCGGGATGTTGAATGGGCGGATCGAACGGCCCGCCGTTGTCGGCATCGGGGCCGAGGTCCTGTATGGGGCCCGAATTGGAGACGTCGGCGGAGCTGGCGGCGCTGGCGGATTCGCCGGAAGAAACGCCGACCGTATTCGAAGACGACGATCCATCCACTGCACCCGACCCTTCCGAACCGGATGGCGAGCCCGCGGGTCCCGCGCAGGCGGAAAGCGCGAACGCGAACGCCAGCATGAGCACCACGCATCCCGCAAAGGAAATGGCTTTCTTCGCCTCGTTCATCTTCAACCCCCTCGCACCATGAGTGTGCGTATCCATCGATACAACATGCGCACTGCATCGCGTCCAAAGCGGGAACGGCGAACCCCGCGCGTTCGTCGGAAGCGTCTATTTCACTGTGCCGCCTTTCCGCACCCAACGCAAGAGTAAAACTCGACTTTCGAGGATAGTTTTCGAATAGGAGCTCTCCGGTCTGCTCGCACGACAACACCAGACCCCATCGCCCTGCCGTGCTCTTTCCCTAGCGACTCGCTACGTTGACTCGCTCGGGCCCGAACGCAAGAATCGGGATAAACGGAAACGACAACCAGAAGGAGCAACGAATGAAAATCGCCATCCCCAGCGAGACCGCAGACGGCCTCGCCTCGATTCGCAGCGGCCATTTCGGCCACACCCCGTACTTCACCGTCGTCGAATACGACGACGCGATGAACATCGTCTCCGCCGAGCCGGTCAAGAACGTCGACCACGACCAGTTCGGCTGCGGCGGCGTCATCGAGTA
>CAMOUE010000190.1 GCA_946626265.1 uncultured Eggerthellaceae bacterium
TTCGCCAAACTCCTGAACGCGCGTGTCCTTGTAGTTCACGTCGTGCCGCAAGATGACGTGGTCGATGTCGCCGTCGGCCCATTCGAGGATCTTGGGGAAAGCCATCATGCTCAGGTAGATCGAGCCTGCCGCACCGTCTTGCACCATGTAGTACGGCGCCTCGTCGACGCCCGTGATGCCCTTGGCGCGCGTGCAGATGTCGCCGAGGTCGACGTAGTTGCCGCCTTCCGCATGGATGACGACGACCTGGTCGACAATCGAGTGGGCATGAGGGAACACGTGCACGTCAATGCCCGGGAGAAGGCCCTCGACGTCGCCCTCGATGAGCGACATGCGACCTTCCTCGACGTGCTTTCGCGCACGCACGAGGTCGCCGGGGTCGAGCACGCCTGGCGTGAGCGCCGGCCCCATCATGGGGTTGGCAACGACAGCCTCCCAACCTTCCAGCTCGCCTTTCTGCACGTAAAAGCGTGCATTGGGAAACAGTTCCAAGCCGCCCATGTGGTCCATATGGGCGTGGGTCACCACAACGTCGGTGATGTCTTCAGGCGACAAACCCGCGCTTGCAAGGGCCTCCTGGGGGCTGGCCATCGTAGCGCCGTAGATGTCGAAGTAGATCGCCTGCTTGGCGGGGTCGTCCATGTTCGAGCCGCAGTCGATGAGGATGTTGCGCCCCTCGCCGCGCACGAGCGTCATACCGAACGTGTTGTCCGTCATCTGCCCCGTCAGATAGCGCCGACAGATAGCGCCCGTTGTACACCTGGTCGGCGGGGATGGGGGCGGACCCCAAATATCAGCGCGTCGACCGTGCAACCCAGCTTGTTGTTGTCTGCCATGATCTGCCTTTCTCTTTCGCCAGCGCGTTCCTTGCGCTGGGTTCGCCTTTCTCTTTCGCCAGCGCGTTCCCTACGCTGGGTTCGCCTCTTCGGAGACCGTCTTTCCCAGGCCCCCGCTCTCCGCCTGCGCGCGCCCGATTGCCACGACGATTGCGCAGGTAATTGCCATGAGCAAGATTGCACCGCCGAACATGGCGACGTAGCTGCCGGTCACGCTCACGATGGTGCCCCACACGAAAGCGCCCGTCGCATTGCTGATCGAGGCGATCATGGAAACACGCGAGTAAATGCGCGCGTATTCCGCATCGCCGAAGCTCGCGCGCGTGAACAGCGGCATCATGACGTTGGTGATGCCGTAGTACACCCCGAACAGAAGGGCCGAAGCGTAGAACACCGGAACGGATCCCGACACGATCATGAACAGGGCCGACCCGATCAGGCCGCAGCCGAGCGCCGCGAGCGTGCTCGTCTGCGGACGCTTTTCGCCGACGGCGCCGAGCACGAGCTTCGACCCCGTCTGTCCCGCCATGGCGACCGAAGACGCCGTCGCGCCCAAGAGCGGCATCGCCACGCCGATGCCCAAAGTCGACGCATAGCTCGGAATCATGAAGTAGACCGGCATGGCAATGTTGAGCGTGAAGCACATCGCCAGAATGAGGTAGAAGACGGGCATCTTGAACGCCTTTGCCGCGGGAATGCCCGTCGCGACCTCGTCGCCGGAACCGTTTGCAACGTCCTGCGGATCCCAGCCAACGGGCTCGAGGCCCTTGTCGGCCGGCCTGCTGGCAATCATGAACAGCGTCGCCAGGGCGGTGAGCGCTGACAGCGCGGCAAACACCAGGTACGTGGCGGACCATCCGATCGTCCCGATCAGCAGGCCGCCCACCGTCGACCACACCATGCCGCCCACGCCGGTGAACGCCATGCAGATGCCGAGCATCGCGCCGGCGCGCTTGGCAAACCAGCGGTTGATAAGCGTCGACGGAGCAAGGAACAGCAGCATGCCGACGCCAATGCCCATCGCCGCAGCCGCGACGTAGAACTGCCACAGCGAACTCGTGAAAGACAGCCACACGAACGCCGCGGCGATAATCGCGACCGCCCCGGTCAAACATGCGCGAGCGTCCTTCTCGTCGAGAAGCCGGCCCATCACGGGCAACGTCACGAGCGCGGCGACCCAAAGCACCGACGTGTAGTAGCTCAGCACGCCCTTCTCGACGCCGAGAGCCTCGGAAAGCGGCGGGTAGAAGATTCCGGCGCAGCTCAATCCCAGCGACAACGGGATGAAGCTCGTAAGCACGAGCGCCGCGACAACCAAGTATCCAAAATGAAGCCCCTGTTCAGATTTCGCCCCCATATAGCGCCCCCTCCAAGACGAAACGGTCTTCCGCAGATTCGATCACCATCGATTCTACAGCAGCGGGCAAGCGGCGCTTTATTCCCATGCGAGCGCGGCTAGTCTCTTTTGGAATAGGAATGCCGGACCGGCGGAAACCTCACACCAGCAGGAGGCGCTTCGCCAGCCAACCGTCGCGCTCTTGCTCGAGCGCCTCTGCAAATTGGCGTACCTGCGGTTTATCGTTTTCCTTAAGCCAGATTGCGCCGATCGCAAACGAGGTGCCGACGCCCTCAATCGGCACGTACTCGACCATCGGCTCGAACGACACGTGGCGCCCGCAGCTCAACCCGATGCAACCGCCTGCGCGAACGGCGTAGATTAACGTGTCGATATCGCTGTACGACCCCACGCGCGACAAAAGGGAGTACCCGGGGATCACCGAGGCGAAAAACGACGACACGATGGGCCACTCGCTTATTTACCTTTTCAGCACGAAATCGGGGCTCATCTCTTGCCAGCGATCCATGCGGGCGCGCAGCTCGGCTTTGCTCTCATCGTCTTCCTTCAGGGCGATGAGCTCCCAGTCCATCTGGCCCATAGCCTCGATGACCTCGGAAAGCTTAGCGTAGGGAATCGATATGAGCATGCGTCCGCTCGGATACACCTTGCGCCGGCGCATGCCGTGACCTAGGCCCGAAACGGTGTAGTTCACCTTGCCGCTCACGTACGGGTAGCCGAACAGCCACGCACATGACAGAACGCACGACGACGTCGATTGCCACAAATCTCCCGAGATATAGCTGGTCGCGCGCATGAGCACGTCCGCCAGGGGAATCTCGGCTACGAAGAAGACCAGGTCGGGCTCGAAATCGCACGCATGCAGCGGGCAGAACACCACGAAGTTCACCGCGCCGGGGACAAGCGTCGTTATGTTGTGGTACAAACGCGCGTTGGCGGCCTGCGTCCGGAACACGCCGAAGTCTTTGCCCGCTTGCCCGCTCGCAGCCAACGGCGGCTTGTCGATCATTCCCATGACCATCTTGCCGAAGCAGTTGTCGTCTTCTACGGTTACGAAGAACGCACGGTCCTCGAGTGCCGCCTTCTTGGGAAACTCGCAGAACGACAGCGTCTCGCCGACATGCTCGACGCCCTCCGGCTGGCTGTAGCAATACTTGACGGCCACCGGCTGGAATTCGAAATCGAGCTTATAGAACAGGTCCTTCGCCTCTTGCGTCAGCATACGCACGCCCCCTCGCCTTCGTACAACGACACAACTTCCCGCAACGCCCGCCAATCGAGCATATAAAGCTCCTTGAAGCACATGATGCCGTTCGGAAACACCGGTTACCGCAAGGCACCTGCAGCACTGTATTGTACCCGCTCTCCTGACCCCACGATGCGACACAACGTCCCCGCCGTAAACGAGCCTGGGTGTTCCCGCCGTGGGCAGCCGTCGATTCCGAGGCTGGCGGACCAAGTCCGGGGGCAGTGATCGATTCCGAGGCGCCATCGTTTCACGCGCCCCTCACCGCGACCCGGGCTGCCTACCTGCGGAACGACGGTGCCGTCGCGGCTCCGCCGGGAACGTCGACGCCTCAGCAAACTGTCCGTCACGCAAAGAATTAACTCCATGCGTAGGCCAACCTGCAAAAGTGTACATATTTTTCTCAATCATAAAAACTTATCTGCAAAAGCCCAGCTCGCGAAAACTCCTTGGAAAAATATGTACACTTTTCCAGGATGAAGCTTCAGAATCGCTGAACCACTGCCGGGGAAACGCATCACCCGGGCGCCGCTGACCACTGCCGGGGAAACG
>CAMOUE010000191.1 GCA_946626265.1 uncultured Eggerthellaceae bacterium
CGATCGATCGCTCGAGCATGGTGGCCCATCACGAACCGAGCAACTAACGCGTGCGCCACGGGCCGGGCGGGAGACCGTGCGCCACGGGCCGGGCGGAGGGCTGCGCGGCACGGGCCGGGCGGAGGGCTGTGCGGCTTGGGCTGTGCGGAAGGAAAGAGGAACTATGACCATGCGAGACGGGCGGGTGCTCCTTGTGGCCAACCCTGCGGCGCAACGGGGAAACGGTGCGCAAGCGGCGACGATAGCCTGCGATTTGCTGCGTGAATGGTTGGGGGAGGACGCCGTTGAGCTAACCTTAACCGAACGTCCGCGCCATGCGATCGAGCTGGCCTCGCGCGCATCGCGCGACCGGTTCGCCAGCGTCGTGGCGCTCGGCGGCGATGGAATCGTGCACGAGGTCGTGAACGGCCTCATGAAGCTTCCTGCCGATGCGCGTCCGCGGTTCGGGCTCGTCCCCGTGGGGTCGGGCAACGATTACGCGCGCACGCTGGGCATGTCGGAGTCGGTGCCGGACGCCGTCGTTCAGTTCCTAGACGCACGCGAGCAGCTCGTCGACGTCGGCTGCTGCAACGGCGAGTACTTCGCGGAGACGCTCTCGTTCGGGCTCGACGCGGCTATCGCGCTCGACACGGTCGAGCGCCGCAAGCGCACAGGTCAGCAAGGGACGGTCCTGTACCTCATGAGCGGCTTGGACCAGCTCTTGCACCATCTCGATGCGTTCTCCTTCGAGGCGCTGCTCGACGGCGAACGCCGAATAGCGGGTTCGGTGCACATGCTCTGCGTGCAGGTGGGGATAACGTACGGCGGCGGTTTCCGCATTTGCCCCGAGGCGCGGATCGACGACGGCATGTTCGACATGTGCTATGCCGATGCGCCCATGAGCGTGCCCGAGGCGACGTTCAAGTTCTTGCGCGCGAAAGACGCGCATCACACGAAGTTCAGGAACATCCATTTCGACCGCGCGTCGACAATCGAGTTGACGTTCGACCGACGGCCTCCGTGCCAAATCGACGGCGAGGCGCACATCGCGGATTCCTATGCCATCTCGACGTCGCCGAAGGCGCTGCGGGTGCTTATGGCCGCCTCGGCGGGTTAGGGCGCATGGCGCGTTTTCTTTACATTCTGGCGCAGATCACGTGGGGGTTTCCGCAGACGGCGCTCGGGTTCATCGTGTTTCTGGCGCAAATTCGCCGGCCGCATTTCTTCTTCCATGGTGCGGTTGTCACGACATGGGCGCTGCGCTCGAGCCTGTCGCTCGGATTGTTCCTTTTCATCGGCGAGAAAGCGCCGTATTGCCGCAACTTGGACGATTCCGACGAGCGGATACTCGAGCGCGTGCTCGTCCACGAGTTCGGCCACGCCGTGCAATCGCTCGCGTTGGGGCCGCTGTATTTGCCGGTCATCGGCTTGCCATCGATCGTTTGGGCGAAATGGCCGCCCCTCGTGCGGATGCGCGGGCAACGGCTCGTGTCGTACTACTCGTTCTGGCCGGAGCGCATGGCCAACCGGCTCGGCGAGCGCGTGCTCGGGCGGCCGTCCATGGGCCAGGCCCTCGTGGATTGACGGCAGGGTAACGGTAGCCGCCCGAACGGCGTTGCGCGCGTGCCCGATGCGGCGCCTTGGTATCATGGGGCTCGGCCAAGTAGCTAAGGATTCATCGCATGTCAGGAAGTTCGCACATGTCCATCGCGTTCGCAATAGTGGGGGCGGCAAGCCTCGTGTACGGCCTCACCGTCATGGCAACGACGTCCGGCTCGCGTTTCTTCCTGTTCTGGTATGCCGCGGCCGCGGCCCTCTTCGCACTTGCCTGGGCGTTGCAAACGGGCGCGTGGACGCAGGTTCCGGTCGTTGCGAGGCGCGTCGTCGAGGTCGCGGGCATCGCGCTCGTGGTTCTGCTCGTGAGCACGCAGGCGCTCATGGCGAGCCATTTCGGCGAGCGGGGGGAGGACGACCTGGACTACATCGTCGTGCTCGGCGCCCTCGTGAAACCGCAGGGGCCGAGCGCCGTGCTCCAGTTCCGACTCGACGCGGCCTATGGCTACCTGGTGGAGAACGAGCGCACCGTCTGCATCGTTTCAGGCGGTCGGGGCTACAACGAGCCCGCTGCCGAAGCCGACGTGATGGCAGAGTACCTCATAGCGCGCGGCATCTCGCCCGACCGCATCATTCGCGAGGACCAGGCGACGAGCACGTCTGAGAACATCGAGTTCAGCATGGAGCATTTCGACCCGCAGCAAGACCGCGTCGGGGTGGTTACGAACGAGTTTCACCTGTACAGGAGCTTGTTGATAGCACGCAAGAAAGGCGTTTCGAACGTGTGCGGCATCGCCGCGCCGTCGCTTGCATGGTACTTGCCCCACAACATGACACGCGAGAGCTTCGTCCTGCTCAAGGATCTCGTCGTCGGAAACGTGTGATGCGGGCGGGACGTCCGCGCGGCGCGAACGCGGATGCGGGCGGGACGGCCGCGCGGTGCGAACACAGATGCTTGCAGGATAGGCGCGGCGGTGCTATTCGGCTTTCGAGCGGAGAAACTCGAGCATTGCGTCGATTCCTTCAAGTGAGACGCGGTTGAGTTCGCCGTTCTTCAGGAATGCGACGATATTGGTCACGGCTACGCCCGTTGCTTGCGCAATTTCCGTTTGCGTCGTGCCGGTTTTCAGCTTGAGCTCGCGTGCCTCCTCGTGCAGGACGCGTTTTTTCTCGGCTGTGAGTTCGGGGGAGTAGTAGTTCTCGTAGAACGCCTGCATGATCGCCTGGTATTCGGCAGGCAGCGACATCATGGGCGTTCCGCGCAGCGCCAGGCGCTGCAAGTCGCGCGACCCGATGGCCTTGTGCGCCCGTTCGTAGCGCTCCATGAGCTTGCGGTCCCAGACGTGGTTGAACAGCCGCTGCTCGCACCCGTTGGCAAGCGCATAGAGATGAAGGGCCGCCGCCAGCCTTTTGCGCGGGATCGTGTCCTTGGGCCCCTTATGCGACGTTTGCGCGAGCGCGGTGAGCTTCACGAGGCTGAACGAGTCGGTCTGCGCGATGCGGCAGCACTCGCGCCTGATCCATCTATCGAATGTCGGACGTTTCACAAAACACCTGATAAAACGGAAATATATTGCCAATAACTGCTCTAGGAGCGATTGAATCGCTCGATTGATAATCTACATGTTAATAAGTATATGCAAAGCGCGCAAACGGAATAGTTTTCAAAGCCCATCCGTGGTTGCTGTGGATAAAGCTTTGTGGATAGAGATCAGCTACTATCATCTCCTGCGAAATGCCGCAGCGCCGGCGCCTCGTTCGTGTCGCCTGATACGCTCTTGCCGTTTGCGCGGGAGGTGACGGTGACGTGCACTCTGCCCTGGATGTGGTCGTTCTGCTGGCTCCCCGTGCCTGTTTTCACCAATCGGGTGACATCGCGCACGACGAGGCCCACCTCCTAGGGGGACACCACGTCGATGATGGCGTAGTTGAGGGTTTCGGATTCGGTCTCGGAAGGCTTTTCGTCAGCTGCAAGCGCTGTCGTGGGCGCGACGACGAGCCCACCTGCCAGTACGGGCAACGATACGATCGATCCAACGGTCAGTTCGACGAATGACCTGCGCGACAAGTTGCTCGTGCTACCTCCATCAGGGTAGGGAATACTTCGGGCAAACCTGCCATCGAGCTTTCAGCTTTCGGGATTCATGATGCAATTCGCCCATTATATTGTCTCGGTCCCATCGCTTTCATGCGAAAAGGGGCTGCAACTCGAATCCCTTTGGCTCAAGTCGTTGGGTAGGAGGGCTTGAGGCCTTGGTTTCCGGCTTTTAGCTTGCATCCGCTAGCTTGCGCCCGTTGTCTCGGGCCCGTTGACTCGGGTCCGTTGACTTGGGCTCGTTGGCCCGGGCCGCTGGCTTGCGCCCGCTAAAAGTGTTGGCTGCAAAATCGCACTT
>CAMOUE010000192.1 GCA_946626265.1 uncultured Eggerthellaceae bacterium
ATGTTCGCGACGCAGAAGATCGAGGGCATCTCCGCCCGCAACCAGATCGAGGGCAAGGTCGTGAAGGTCGTCGAGGGCGCCGTCAACGGCCACGTGACCATCGAGGACGCCGACGGCGTCCAGATCTCGGGCTCCATCACCAACGAGTCCATCGAGGCGCTCGGCCTGAAGGAGGGCGGCACGGCGGTCGCCATCATCAAGGCCACCGACGTCATGGTCGCCGTCGACTAGGAGCGCACCGACAGCGCCGACGCGAGAAGTCGGTGTTACAACCGAGCATCCTGAACGGCCTCCCGTTTCCCGAACGCTGGAAACGGGAGGTTTCCTTTGCAAGCGTTATCGGAAGACGCCGAAGGCGGGCGTCATGCACACGCGACGCCCGGCGTCGGCGACATCGCGAATGATGAGCCGCGCCTGATACACTTCTTCGAGCACATCTTCCTGCATGATCTCGTCGACCGTGCCCTTGCGCAAACGGCCGTCGCGACCGAGCAGGCACACCGAGCTGTCGAGCAGAATCGGATGGTCGGGATTATGCGTCGTCATGATTGCGGCAAAACCGTCTTCGCGCGACAGCTCGTCGACCATCTTCAGAACCTTGATCTGATTGCCGTAGTCGAGCGCGCTCGTCGGCTCGTCGAACAGGATGAGGCGCGGTTGCTGCACGATGGCGCGCGCCACATCGACGAGCTGGCGTTGACCGCCCGAGAGCTCGCTGTACACACGCTGGCTCAAATGCCCGATTCCCAAACGCTCGAGCGCGTCGTCGACGATTGCATAGTCGTCTACACTCGGCGGCGTATACATGCGAAGAAACGGGGTGCGCCCCATTACGGCATAATCGCGCACCGTGTAGGCGAACGTCACGTCTACGCTCTGCTGCACATAGGCAACCATCTGCGCGATCTCGCGGCGTTCCATCTGAAGGTTCTTGCGTCCATCGAGAAGAATCGACCCCGATTGCGGCGTGAGCAGATTCATGATGCAGTTGAGGAGCGTCGATTTGCCGGCGCCGTTCGGACCGAGCAGCGTGACAAGCTCGCCCGGCGCCACCTTGAACGTGACGTCGTGAAGAACCTGCTCGTGACCTGGATAGGCGAAGTTAACCCCTTGGACGTCCACGAGCGCGCCATCGCCGGAATCGGCCACCGCCCCTTCTCCCGCTCGTCCAGCTGGCTGAGCTGCCGAGGGGTCGACTGGCTGTTCGGCTGATTCGCTTCCGGTGCTCGCGGATGATTTCGCGAACGGCTTCCGAAACATTCCGCTCATAACATGCCCCTTTGCTTAGCGAGAAGCACGACGAAGAACGGCGTGCCAATCAGTCCCGTCAATATCGAAAGCGGAATCTCGATGCCGCTGAAGCGCGCGAGCGTGTCGACGACGAGCATGAAGCCCGCGGCCATCACGAACGCGACCGGCATTGAACGTGCCACGTTGGGCCCAACGAGAAAACGCGCCAGATGCGGCAGGACCAGCCCGATCCACCCGATAGTTCCCGCGAGGCTGACGGCCGATGCCGTGAGCAACGTCGACAGCACGATGACGACACCGCGCTCGAAGCGAAGGTTCACGCCAAGCGCCTTCGCCTCCTGGTCGCCAAGCGAGAGCACGTTCACGCGCCAGCGCATGGCAAGCAGGACGACGATGCCGACGACGATGATCGGGCCGGCGTAGAGCAATGTTCCGTAATCGGCCTTCGCCAAACTGCCCATCTGCCAATAGACGATCTCGGGCAGGGTCGACTCGGGGTCGGCGATGTATTTGAGCAAACCGAGGATCGAACCGCAAAACCCGCTGACAATGACGCCTGAGAGGACGAGGGCGATCGTGCTCTCGCGCTTGATGATCTTCGGAATCGAAATCGTCATGCCCACTGCGGCGATACCGCCCACGAACGCAGCGGCCTGAACGCCCACCTGCCCCAAGCCGAGAAGGATCGCGAAAGCCGCGCCGATGCACGCGCCCGACGAAACGCCGAGCAAATCGGGCGAGACGAGCGGATTGCGAAAGATTCCCTGGTACGACGTGCCTGCAACCGCGAGCGCGGCACCCACGAGAATAGCCGCAAGCACGCGGGGGACGCGCACCTGCAAGATGACGGTCTGGGCCATCTGGGCCCAATCGCCCGTTGCGCCCGTTACGGTGCTCGCCAGTATCTGCAACGTGTCGCCCACGGGAATCGAGTATGAGCCGATGCAGAGAGCCGCAACCGCAAGGCACGCCGTCAAGACGGCGAGCGCTGTCAACACCAGCGGTAACGAGCGTTGGTTACTGTCCTTGCCAGATGGTTTCATTCAAGGTCCGCCTATCGCCGAAAATGCAGTCCTCGGCAAATGGGGCTTAAGCAGGAATCCGTCGTTTGCGAACATAGAGCACGCGAATTGCCCGCATACGAAGATGTGCCGCATCCCCATCCACGATGAGATGAGGGGACGGGCGCAACGTCTCGTCGCCCAGTCAGACGCTACACGCCGATGGCTGAGCCTTGGGCAACGAGACGTTGTGCCCGTCCCTTCATCTCATGCCAAATAAAGGCCGCTGGGCCTTATCGGCACCAGCGGCCCACGAGGGAAGGAATAGCCTATCGATGGAAAATCGTATCGAGTTCGTCAGAGGATAGCGTGTAGCCGTAGAAATCCTTGAAGAACTCGGTCGTCTTCTGGTCGACGTCGATTCCGCTATAGAGGTCCGGGTTGATGTACTGGGATGCCCAATACAGCATGAGCGGCGCCTCTGCGGTGCCCATCGACCACACCGCCGTGCCAAGCGGGGCCTGGTAGACGGCGCCGTTCTTCACGGCGGTCATGTCGGCATACTGGGCATCGGTCTTGATCGTGTTCAGCAGGTCGGGATTCTCGCATATGATGACATCGGGATCTGCGCCGATGATGGCCTCGGTAGTCACATCGCTGCCCGCACCGCCGTTGGCACCGAGCTCGGCGCCGACGTTGACGCCTCCGAGCGTCGTGATCCAGTTGTGGGGCATGGAGCCTTCACCGATGGTCTTGGTCTCGTTGCGCAGGTAAATGACACGCGGCTTGTCGGCGTCGGCAAGGTCCTTCGACTTGGCGGACATCTCGGAGATGACGCCGTTGTAGTAGTCCGCGTACTTGGTAGCGACCTGGGCGGAATCCCCGCCGAGCGCGTCGCCGACGATCTCGATTGCCTGAATGATGGTCTCGGGCGAGGTGACGGCCAGGAACGCAGTCGGGATGCCCGCACCGCGCAGCGCAGTCACCGTGTCGGGAACGTCGATGAGCACGAGGCCGGGATCGACGGCTGCAACGTTCTCGACCGTCGCGTCGTCACGCGTGAACGTCTTGCGGTCTCCCAAGTTCGGGAACATCTTCTTGTTCAGGCTATCGTCGCCGTACTGGAAGCCCTGGCCAACAGTAGCAGCTGCGTCTTCGCCGCCCACCATGAGGACCATCTGCGTTGCAACGGAATTTACAGTTAGGACGTTCTTCGCCCCACCGACCTGCACGACGTCATCGCCGTTCATATCCTTGACCATTGCGGTCGTCGAACCGCTCGACGCCGAAGCAGAGGCAGAGGCAGGGGCAGAGGAAGAGCTCGCCGCAACGCTTGATGCCGCAGATGACGTTGAGCCGGATGCGGCTGAAACAGAACCGGATGCGGCTCCGGATGCCGCGGTCCCTCCTGCGCAGCCCGCAAGCGCGAAGGCCAAAAACGCCACCGCGATTGCCGTTGCGAAGCTCCTCCTGGATATACCTTTCATTGTTCCTCCTTATGATTCCAGTTCGAGATTAATCTGTTATGAGATTATACTTCTTCGTCTACATTTTTTCTTGAGCATATATAAAAGTCTTCAGTTGTTTTGCGAGGG
>CAMOUE010000193.1 GCA_946626265.1 uncultured Eggerthellaceae bacterium
CAGAAGCTCGCTCCCGGCGATTCGGCGTATGCGCAGATCCGCCTCGAGGAAGAGCTGCCCGTGCGCTCGGGCGACCGCTTCATCGTGCGGACGTACTCGCCTGTCCAGGTCGCGGGAGGCGGCATGGTGCTGCTCGCGCACCCGCGCAGGCGCACGAACCTGACCGAAGCCATGCGCCTTCTGCTTGACGACTTGCGCGTCGGGTCGTTCGGCTCTGCGGTGTTGCGAGCCGTCGAGGTGCAGAACATGCCCGCGACCGCCGAGCAGGTGGCACGGTTCACCGGCGCTGATGCATCGGCTATCGCGGCGACGCTCGAATCGCCCGAGGCGGAACGCGCGCTGATCCGCCTGGGCAAGCCTTCAGGCGAGCTTTTCTACCTCTCGAAGCCGATGTTCAGAAAGCTCGCAGGCGCAATCGAGCGCGAGCTCATCGGCTTCCACAGTGCAAATCCCGCCGAAGCGGGCATGTCAAAGGAAGCGCTCAGGCGCAAATGCTTCCCCAACATGAGCGCCGCGTGCTTCGATGCGCTTCTGGACAGGCTTTCCGGCGATGGCACGGTCGTCGCCCACTCGGGGCTCATCGGCCATCCGAGCGCGCAAGGTTCCGCCCGGCAAGCGCTCAACGACGCGGCAGACGCCCTCGCGTCTTTGCTTGCTGAACAGGGAATGTCGCCTGAAGCCCTTTCCCGCCTCGCACAGCGTGCCGGCCTCACGCAGCAGATGGCGAGCAAGGCCATGGGGACGCTCGTCGATTCCGGGCGCGCGTATCGCGTGTCCGCCGATTTGTTCTTCGACACCGATGCGATCGCTTCGGCGAAGGAGGCTGTTGCCGAGCATCTGCGCGCCGGTGGTGCGGGAACGGCGGCGGCGCTCAAGGAAGTCATGGGCACGAGCCGCAAGTTCGCCATGCCCTTGCTCGAGAAATTCGATGCGGAAGGGTTCACGAAGCGCACGGGCGACGAACGCTCGCTGTACGGTATGTAGGCCATGTATGCCGTGTAGGCTTAGCGCCACTTGCGGAATCGGGGTATATCGAGCACCCGCAGTCCGCTATACTGACGAAACGCCCGATAGGAAACGGGGGCGGATGGAGCCCTGGTGGGTCCCGCGGTCTTCAAAACCGTTGTGAGGCACGCAGAATGTCTTGGGTGCGTTCGATTCGCACACGTCCCCGCCAAGGCGTTTTTCATTAGTGTCCTTATTTCATGTAAAACTCTGACTGTTTTACATGAAATACCAGGTCGTAAAAAATGCGGATAAAAATAAGGACACTAAATCTGATCTTTGCACCCCTTCTCCGTGCCCCTCGGCCCTCGGCTCAGCTGGCTCATACCAACGCGCTCGACCCGAAAAGCCTGGCCATAACGACGTTCTCGACCTCCATGCTCAACGGCATCTCGAGATCTTCCTCGAACACGACGTGCTGGCACTGGCCGCATTCATCGCAGTGCTGCAAACCATGGCTCGGATCGCCTTCCGCGTGCGAAAAGCTAAGCACCGAGGCATCCCCCGTCCCGCACACGCCACAGCGCATGCGCTCGTAGGACCAAACCGCGCCACACACGCTGCAATACTGCTCGCGCTCACAACCGCCGTTGCCGCCCGCCGTCGCAACACGCGACGCAGCTGCGGGCGACCCGCAAACCGGGCAACGCACCGAATGCTCGTGCTGGGAGCCCTCTTTCAGCTCGCGCGAGACGGCGCCGAGCAAAACCTCGGAAGCAGGCTGGACGAACGAGCGCAAGGCGAAGGCGACGACCGTCATGACCAAGGAGGTGGAAACGACAGAATCGATGCCGAACGAGTCGAAATCCTCCAGGCACGCTTCTACGAACTCGGAGGGGTTCGAGCCTGCCAGCCTGAGATTGAGCTTTCCCGTGAACGTATACCAATCGAACGTGCGCAGCGCCTCGGCGGCGGCGTCGTCAAGTCCCGCCCTCTCGGCCATGTAGTCTGCAACCTGCGCGCACATCCCGAAGAACTGAACGCGGTCGATCATCACGGGCGCCTTCGCAAGCAGCGGCTCGAACGCCGCATAGGCCGCATCGGCCTCGTCAGGCGAAAGCCCCTCGTAGGGCGTGTACATAGCCACGTCGGCCGCACGCGCCTGCTGCAGCCGAAACAGCCCCGCGTAGAAAACGAGCCGCGCCGCATCCGAGGCGGACGCGCCTTCCTTGTATGCCTTCAAGGCGTCTTCGACAAGCAAAAGGTTCATTGGTTCTCCGTTTCGATGACAATAGGGACGTCTGCACGAAACGCCGTCCCGTTCACATGCTACACGCAAGCGCTCCTCTTCGCCAAACGAGGCCGCAGATGGCACCGCTAGCCGAGGAAGCGGTCGGCGACGATCTTCACGCCGATGAGGATGAGGATGAGACCGCCCGCGACAGTCGCCGGCTTTTCCCAACGGCTGCCGAACGCATGGCCGATGGCAACGCCCGCAAGCGAGATGACGAACGTGGTCACCCCGATGAGCGCCGCCGACGGCGCGATGCTCACCTCGAGAAACGCGAACGACACACCGACGGCCAGCGCGTCGATGCTCGTCGCCACGGCTAACATGACCAGCTCCGCGAGCCCGACGGCGCCATCGCCGTCCCCGTCATCTCCGGCGTCCTCGTGGAAAGCGTCCCAGATCATCTTTCCGCCGATGAACGCCAAGAGCGCGAATGCGATCCAATGGGCAACGGACGTAACGTATTGGGCGAACTGCGCCCCGAGGAACCATCCTGCCACGGGCATGAGCGCCTGGAATCCGCCGAAGAACAGGGCGATTACAATCGCCTGGTGCATGTCGAGCCGACGCATGCCGAGCCCTTTGCCGACCGAGACGGCAAAGGCGTCCATCGACAGGCCGACCGCGATGAAAAAAAGCTCTGCGAAACCCACGAATCCCCCCAAATCACGATTTCATCAAGGACGGCAAACGTCGCCATCGCACCGGAAGAAGCCCTCTGTGACGAGCTCGCCGAGTATCGATTCGAACAACTCGCTGTCGACGCCGTCGCGACCAGCGGCCCGCTCGTGCTCGTCGAGGCGAGCGGCCAGCTCCTCGGGAGCAACGCCCTCTGGAGCCGCAAGCACCTGCTTCAGGATGAAGCTGCGCTTTTCCCTGCGACTTCCCTCGAACCGCCCCTGGCGCGCGTAATGGCGCGAGCGCCGGGAAGGGTTGGCGACCTTGGTTTTCAAATGCGCGCCGTAATCGAGCAGGGCGTAGTACCACGCACGCGCGCCCGAACGCGGGCACGTATCCGCGACGTAGGGCGCAATCTGCTTGTCGGAAACACCTTCGGAATCGGGAAACAGCTCGTGGAGAAACACGCTGCGGACGTTCGTCTCGAGGTAGAGCGCCGGCCTGTCGTGCGCGAACGCGACGACGCCCGCCGCCGTCGCGGGCCCGATACCCGGCAGAGCCACAAGCTCCTCGGCCGTCTCGGGAAGACGCCCTCCCCGTTTCGCCGCGCATTCTTCGCACGCACGCTTGAGTGCGAGCGCACGCCGGTTGTAGCCGAGCCCCTGCCACGTCTCGAGCACGAACGCCGTATCGGCGGCGGCCAGCGCATCGACTGCGGGAAACAGGTTCATCCAGCGCGGCCAGTAGCGCAAGACGCGCGATACCTGAGTCTGCTGAAGCATGACCTCGGACACGAGCACGCCGTATGGATCATCGACGTTGCGCCAAGGCAAGTCGCGATACAACTCGGCGCCTTTCGCCTCGACGAGCGCCACGAACTCGTCGCGTCCTATCGCGCATAGCGACCAGTCGGGCGCATCCGCGTCCGGCTGGCCGCATTTTGATCCTCGCCGCGCTGCCGCCAAGGCTAGTCCCGCGAATCGTCGAGCAGG
>CAMOUE010000194.1 GCA_946626265.1 uncultured Eggerthellaceae bacterium
GCCCATGGCAACGGTGGTGC
This sequence comes from uncultured Eggerthellaceae bacterium, assembly GCA_946626265.1. GTDB lineage: Bacteria > Actinomycetota > Coriobacteriia > Coriobacteriales > Eggerthellaceae > UBA9715. The sequence goes on from CAMOUE010000194.1 coordinate 21, forward strand.
GCTGCGGTTCGAACAGCGACGTGATTTCCGACACCAGGTCGCGCGTCGTGGGCATGACCAGAACCTGCTCGGCAATGCAGGAAAGCCCGTATTCGCCGCTCAGGTAGCGGGCGATTTGCTCGCGCAGCGCGTAGAGTCCCTGGCGGTTATTGTACAGGCACGCGTCACCTGCTCCGCTCGTGAAGAAAACCTCGCGGCAGATGCGCGCCCAGGCGGTGAACGGGAATGCGTCGGCGTCGACCGCGTCGTACGCGAAGTCGAAGGCGGCGCGCGGGCGCCCTTCGACTTCACGGCTCGTTCGCACGAGATCGTCCATGCGTGCCTGGTAATCGTCGGTGAATCGGTCGAACTGGGCTGTGGGCGCCGAGGTGAGCTCGCAGATGGTGTAGCCGCTGCCGCGGCGCGATCGCACGTAGCCTTCCTCGCACAGCTTTTGGTAGGCAAGCTCGATGGTGGTGTTCGACACGGCCAACTCGCGCGCACATTCGCGAATCGAGGGCAGTTTCTTGCCGGCGGGGTAGAGCCCGCTTTCGATTCCCTGCGCTATCTGGTCGTATACCTGTTGGTAATACGGCACCGAGCTGTTTCTGTCTATCGTGGGCATGGTGGGCGTCGCCTTTCTTTCCAGCATCCATCTTACGTGACGGAAGGCGGTGAAAGTGTCATGAGTTTTTAGCGGTGAAGTGTCTATTCACCGCTTTTCGCGCAGGTGCTAGCATCGAAGTGCATAGGTCTGTTGTGAGAGAGGGGCCTAATATGCAGAACAAGAAACTTGCGATAACGATTTGCTCGGTCGTCACGGTGGCGATCATCGCAGGCGTTGGGGCTTGCGCGCCGAAGGCCAATACGATCACGGTGGGCAATCCTGCACCCAACGTGCAGCAGGCGACCATAACTCCCACGCCCGATAGATTCGGCGTCGTGAAGGCGTCGCAATGGGCAGAGGCGTACCCGTACGAGTACGAGTCGTACCTGGCGAACGCCACGAACACGCCTCCTGCGGGCGATTACCTGGAGGGTTCGTATTGCGCCGAAGGTTATGCGTCGAAGACCGAGGACGTTACGTCGGCGTTGCCCGAAGGCTACGAGTACACCGATGCCGGCAAAATGGATTACCTGGAAACGAACCCCGAGATAAAGACGCTCGGCAAGGGTTACGGCTACGCGAAGTACTATACCGAGCCTGCGAGCCACGTATACTCGCTGTGGTCGGTGGCGCACAACGGCCGCGTCGCCGATGGTACGAAGACGAAGGCGGCCTGCATCACGTGCAAGACACCGCAGTATTCCAATTTGGTCGACATGGAAGGCGCCGAAGTTCACGCGCGCCCGTTCAACGAGGTCATCGGCGAGCTCGACGAGAACATAAGCTGCGCGAGCTGCCATGCGAACACGCCCATGAAGGACGGCGAGGTGTACCTCGAGGTCGATCGCGCCGAGTGGGTGCGTTCGATGGGCGACGACGCCGGGAACACGATCGAGGGCGAAGTGTGCGGCCAGTGTCATTGCGATTACTCGATGGCCCCGGGCACGAGCATTCCCACGAGCCCATACGATAACGGACGCGCCGACATGGTTCCCGAGAAGGCCATCCAATGGTACAACGACCACGATTTCGTCGACTGGACGTACGCGTCGACCGGCGCGAAGATGCTTGCCATTCGCCATGCCGAATACGAGTTCGTCTACGGCGGCGACGGCGACATATTGCCGCAGGGTTCGCACATGCAGCAACTCGGCTACGACTGCGCCGATTGCCACATGGCCACGACGAAGGCCGCCGACGGCACGGTGTATGCGAGTCACGAGTGGATCAGCCCGCTCGACAACCAGGAGCTCATCGACCGCGATTGCAGCACGTGCCATGCCGACATTAAGGCTGAGGTGCGCGCTTGGCAAAACGAGATCGACCCGGCCACCACCGAGCTGGGCCAGCGTTGCGAGCGGTTCATCAAGAACCTCGAGGCGAAGGTCGCGACCGAGCAAGACGACGAGGCGAACCCGGGCCAGAAGGTGCTGAAACTCGACGAGGCGTTCGCCGCCGAGAACGGCATCGACGCGACGACCCTTGCGCGCCTGCAGCAGATTCAACGCGAGTCGTGCTATTACTGGAACCTCGCCGCCGCCGAGAACAGCGAGGGCGCCCATAACCCGAACTACTACCGTCATACGCTCGAACAGGGCAGCAAGCTCCTCGACGAGGGCGACGAGCTTCTGGGCATGTCCTCGAAGGCCGCTTAAGTCAGCGTTCCTTGGCGCGATGTGAAAGGAGCGAGACATGAGTGACGAAAAGCTCGAACAGCAGGTTGCGTCTCGGGAAGAGGGGGGCGCCCCGGCGCCGAAGAAGAAACGCACGAAGAAACTCGCCATCGCCGGCGTCATCGTGGTGGTGCTCGTGGCGGTGGGGGCGGGCATGATGGTATGGCATGAGTCGCCGAGCTTCTGCTCGACCATGTGCCACATCGAAGGCACTTACGTCGATAACTTCATGCAGGAGCAGGGCGCGGTCGGCACCGACAAGTACGGCAACGAGGTGGCGAACACCAACGCGATGATGGCCGTGCTGCACAGCCATACGAAGGCCACCGCGAAACCCGATATCGTATGCGTCGACTGCCATGAGCCGAATTTCGTGGAGCTTGCGCACGACGGCATGAATTTCGTGACCGGCAACTACTCGCTGCCGCGCGAGGAGCGCACGCTCGCGCGCATGAAGTCGTGGGACGGCGAGCCCGGCGAGACCTTCTGCGCGAACGAGAGCTGCCACGTGTACCTGCTCGGCGACGACGGCATGCTCGATTACGGCAAGCTCGAGGCATCCACCAAGAGCCGTGCGTTCAATCCGCACGAGCAGCACCACGAGAACCTGTCGCTCGACTGCACGGCCTGCCACAAAGGCCACCGCGCATCGACCATCGTGTGCACCGGCTGCCATGAGCACGAGAACGTTGCCCTGCCCGACGGATGGGTGAGTTATCCCGAGTCGCAGCAGATCCTACAGCAGGCATTCGCCGCATAACCTCCGTACAACAGGCTACTTTCCTGCGAGCTGCCCCGTTCGGGGCAGCTCGCTTTTCAGGCGCCGCGGTGATGATCGGGGGTGCAAAACGGTGTTGCAATACAGTTCCGCTGAGAGAACGACGCAAACTGTCCTTTTCCTTTGGTCAGAAGTGTAGCTATATTTGCACCTGCCCATTCCGTATAATTCACATGATAGGCATACTGGGGAAGGGGTGTGGCTATGAGCGAAGACGAGAAGCGGGCTCAAGAAGCTCTCGAGGCTCAAGAAGCCGAAAACGCCGAGGCTGCAGAGGCACCTGCGAAGAAGCGGGCGAAGAACCTGAAGGCGAAGATCATCGGCATTATCGTGGCGGTGGTCGCCGTTGCCGGCTTCGGTTTCTACCAATGGCACGAGACGCCCGAGTTCTGCGTGACCATTTGCCATACGCCCATGGACAAGGCGTACCTCGACACGCTGTACGCGAACCCGTACGAGAGCGCCACGGACAAATGGGGCAACCACGTGGAGAAAGCCGACGCGATGCTCGCGAGCAAGCACGGCGCCATGGGCAAGCGCTGCATGGCCTGCCACGAGCCTGCCATTCAGGAACAGGTGACCGAGGGCATCGAGTGGCTTACCGGCAACTACTACAACCCGCTGAGCGAGCGCGATTTGGCGCGCCTGGTGTTCTACCGCGGGGCGGGCGAGACCGAGTTCTGCCTGAACGAGGGCTGCCACAACATCACGAGGACGGGCCTGACGGGCGAGACCGCCGCCATGGCGCGCAACCCGCATTCGTGGCATCACTCCGAATACACGTGC
>CAMOUE010000195.1 GCA_946626265.1 uncultured Eggerthellaceae bacterium
CTCGCTGAAGGAGGACAACCGCCGCTGCATCGACTCCTTCGCCGAGCGCGGGGAGCGGGTCGCGGTGATCCAGTCGGATTTCGAGGAGGAGACGGGCGCCCTCCTGCGCGAATTCGAGCCGTGCCGAACGCCATCCGCCATCGGTCGATCGCGGAACCGGCCATCGGCGACGCGCGGAACGGTTATCGGCGCATCACGGAGCAGCTATCGGTCAAGCGCGTCGTAAGCAAACGGCCCCCATTCCTCTTGCCTCCCTGGAAGCAGCGATAATCGGATCCGCATAAGATCGAATGTAAAAAACGAGGCCCCGAAAGTTACATTCGTTTGTGTACAGTAAGCAATTTCCCAGCAAAAGATGCTTCGTCCGGCAAGCCCTAGCCCCGAGTTCCCTCAAATGTCACCATACCCGTCGGCAGCTTGACCGTGCCTTTAATCGAATCGCCATCGCGCGTACCCTTGATGCGCGCCTCCGCCTTTCGGAAAGTCACTTTCACGAGCGCGGTTGCCTCGAAGCCATCCATGGTTGCAATGCCCCGTTGTATGGGCTGTTTCTTGCGGAGAATCTCCATGTGGCCGCCGAGAGTGACGCCGTCCACTTCGAGCACGAGTCCCATGTTCGACTTGCCCATCGGCCCCTCGAATACGCAATCCCACGAGCCGGCCAAGCCTGGGTCGGGCTCCCCTCCCTCGTCGATACCGGAGGCTGCGGAATCCGTCGTGGCAACGGGCGCCTCGAACCACTCGGGTTGCGGCACGAGCGGAAGCTTCGCCGCCGCGTCGCATTCGGGCACATGGCCTGCCGGGTCGACGATAAACTCCCGATACTGCGAGGACAGGGGAGAAGACCTGCGTGTGGTGAAGACAAAGCGGGCAATCGAGGGCGCGATGGAAAAGCTGCTCACCGTGCGGCCATTCGAAGCCATAACGGTGCAGGCGATACTTGACGAAGCCCTGGTGAACCGCAAGACCTTCTATAGCCACTATCGCGACAAATACGACCTGGTGCGCAAGATGGCGGATTCGTTCCTTGCCGACATCGCCGCGCTCGTGGAGGAGCGCAAATCGCTGGGCATGAAGGCGCAAGGGCCATTCGCCGCCGCGAATGCCCTGTATGAACGGCTGCTGGACAAGCGCGTTTTGGCGCTGGCGCTCTGGGACGTGCGCTGCGAGGGGCTCGACTTCCAAGGCGAATTGCGCCATATGGTAGAAGACGCCTACCTGTCGTATTTCGGCGCGGAGGGTGAGGGCGACCCCCGTTTCCAGGTCGCGCTCGGTTCGGCCATGCTAGTGGCCATGTTGCACTACAAGCTGAAGGCGGGCGAGCAGTTCACCGTCGAGGACACGCACCGAGAACTGTCTGTGCTGATGCGCCACATGTTAGGCGATGGTATGTGAACCTCGACGCCTAGCGCGCCGCCGTGGACAGTGCAACGAAGCGTGTCGCTGCCTCCTGTCTCTCATATCGTTTGCGTCCGTGGCGTCGGTTGAACATGCCGGTGGTAAAATCGTCTCATCTTCAATGAAACGAGCCCGAAACGCGAGGAAGGCGAATGACCGCAGATAGCTTCGACAACCTGCCTTATCGACCAGCTGATGAGGTGGCGAGCGAGCGCGATCGCCGGCATTACTGGGCGTGCGCCATCGGCCTGCAGGCCGTCGATGGGCTTAAGGTGTCTGACTATCTGCGCAAAGCTGCCGAAAGCTACATTCGCGGCGAGCGAACTCTCGACGAAACCGGCGCGCTCGTGCGCGACTACCACACACCGGGAAGTGCAACCTTTGAAGAAGGCGGTCGTGAATCGCTTGAGGCGGACCTCGTGAGCCAGCGAATTGCCGAGGTGCTTGCGCGTGGCTCGTTTGCCCTCGTCCCCGAGATGCCACGTATCATTCACAAACAGCTGTTTGCCGACATGCCCCCTGATGCCTATCGGCCCGGCGAATACAAGCTCGAGCTGCTCGTAAAGCAGGAGGAGGTGCTCAACGGCGACAGCGTGCTCTACGCCGATCCGACACTTGTCGAGCAGTCGCTTCGTTACCTATTCGAGCGGGAACGCGAAGCGGGCGACTACGGACTAATGCTCAAGGGTGCGGAGCTTTTCCGTTTCACTCGTTTTATCGCGCTCATTTGGCAGGTGCATCCTTTCCAAGAGGGAAACACACGCACGGTGGCGGTGCTTGCCGCGCTGTACTTGCGCCAGCTGGGCTACAACGTAGGCAACGAGCCTTTCGAGCACCATGCACGCTATTTCCGCGATGCGCTCGTGCGTGCTAATTACCGCAATGCTGTGGCGGGAGTCCTTCCCGACCTGGGCTATGCCGAGCGATTCTTCGACAACTTGGTGAACGGGGCTACGCATCGGCTCGATCGCGAGGACCTCGTTTGCCCCGCTTTGTTCGAGCGCCCGGAGCTTCTGAGAAACGTAAGCCCTTCGCTTGCCCTGCGCAAGCGTTCCTGAGCGCATAACGAGGAATCACCGCTCCGAGATTCGCCAGGCCCTCCTGCAGCCGCTCGTTCAGCAGGCCTCCGGCGAAACTGCCGATGATTCCAAGAAGTTGTCGATGCGGGCGTATCCGCCAATGGGCTGGACCGACGGCACATGCTCGCGCAGCAGCTCGGCCAGCCGGCGCTCCACAGACCCCGATTCAGCTGCCCCTATTGCCGGACGGATCGCTTGCCGACCCCGCGAACGACAACGTGATATACATCGGACTCGCACTTTTTCCTGGCTGTACGTATGTCAGCCCCCCTTGTTCTCGGCGGCGGGAGACGAACTCTATCACGAGCCGAGGGAAGAAGCGAGAAAAGAGCGTCCTCGTTATGAAAATGACGAAAAGCACCCGTCCCTATTCGTCATTCCGGTCGATTTGCTGACGCTCGACCAGGTCGGCGAACTTGCCGCCGAGGGCCATGAGCTCGTCGTACGATCCATCTTCCACGATGCGGCCTCCGTCGAGCATGACGATGCGGTCCGCTTCGCGTATCGTGGACAGACGGTGCGCGATGGCAATGCGCGTGCAATCCAGGCGCGCAAGCGCTTCGCTTACGCGGCGCTGCGTCACGTTGTCAAGCGCACTCGTGGCCTCGTCGAGCATGAGGACGCGAGGCTTTCCGCACACGGCACGCGCTATGAGGATTCGCTGCTTCTGGCCCCCCGACACGCCGCCCGCGCCCTCGCTCACGAGCGTTTGCATGCCCATCGGCATCTTGCGGATGTCGTCTGCGATGCCGGCGAGCTCTGCGGCCTCCCACGCGTCGTCTATCGTGGCATGAGGGTTCATGAGGGTGATGTTCCCGAACAGGTCACCTGCGAACAAATCGCCGTTCTGCATCACGACGCCGATGTTGCGGCGCACCGAACGCGCATCGACCGCGGCGAGGTCCTGGCCATCGTAGAACACGCAGCCGCTCGTCGGTTTCTCGAATCCGAGCAGCAGCCGCAAGAGAGTCGACTTGCCGCACCCAGTCGTCCCCACGATGGCCACGTATTCCCCCGGCGCGACCTTCAGCGACACGCCGTCGAGCACGAGCGGGAGGTTGTCCGCATACCTGAACGAGACGTTTGAAACCTCGATGGAGCCTTCGAGCGAGGAGACCTGCCGCTGGCCTGACAGGGTCTCGGGCACGGCCTTCATGATGGGCTCGAACATCTCGAGCAAGGGATTCAGGCGCGCGAGCTGGGGAATGGCAACTGCGAGCGCGGCAATGGCGCCCGACACCATGCCGAACGCGTAGTTGAAGGCCATGTAGTCGGCAGTCGATATCCCCGCCGTCGCGGCGACGCCGTAGAACACGATGGTGCCGGCCGCCGCG
>CAMOUE010000196.1 GCA_946626265.1 uncultured Eggerthellaceae bacterium
GCTCGTTCATGCTTGCCGCGTACGAGAATACCGACCTGGGTTCCTTCTACGGGGTGGAGATGAACTACGACGCCGCGAAGGTCGCGTCCATGCGAGCGATCGTCTTGGGGGTTGACGCGGACATCGAGGTCGGCGACATGTTCCGCTGCGCGGGCAAGTACGACAAAGTGCTGTCTAACTTCCCCCTGAACCACGCGCCGATAAACCGCGCGCTCCGCAGGGGCGAGTTCCCGGCGAACACCGCCATACCCGAGGGCGTGAAGGTCCATTCCGCCGATTGGGCCTTCAACCTCAAGGTTGCGCAGAGCATCGCGGACGGCGGGACCGGCATCGGGATCATGGCGCTCGGGGCCCTCTCGAACACGATGGACGAGCAGGTGCGCGCCCACCTCGTAAGATCCGGCATGGTTAAGGCCGTCGTGGTGATGCCGAACGGCCTGCTGCAGGGAACCCCCATCCCCTGCGCGTTCGTGGTCATGAGCCACGGCAACAAGTCGGTGAGGCTCGTCGACGCGAGCGACATCGGGAGGGACACGCGCTTCGGGCGCAAGATATCCGAGCGGGACGTAGCCGAGGTCGTGTCACGCGTCAACGCCGAGAACGACCACGCCTGCGACGCGGGCATTGCCGAGCTCGCGGAAACCCGCTGGAACCTCCTCCCCACCCGCCACCTGAACACCGTCACCGTCAAGGACGGGGTCCCGCTGTCGAGCTTGGTGACCAACATCACGCGCGGGCTCGGCGGCAACATGAGGAGCCGCATCTGCGAGGAGTCGACCCCGTTCCGTTACCTGATGATGAAGAACGTCAGCAACGGGCAGATCGACGACGATTTGCCGTACATCGACGAGGTGGGCGAGCGGGAACGTCGCTACCTCGTTCAAAATGATGACGTCATACTCGGGAAGATGCGCCCTTTCAAGGCGGCCGTCGCTCACGTCCCCGAAGGCGAAGGCATCCTCGCCGGCGGGAACCTGTACATCCTGCGTCCCGACCCCAAGAAAGTCCTCCCGCTATACCTGAGGCTCTTCCTCGAGAGCGACCTCGGCGCGGCGCAGCTCGAGGCCCACACGACCGGGACGACCATCCCGAGCGTCCCCGTCCCGGCGTTCGACGAGATACTGGTGCCGCTGCCGCCAATCGAGGAGCAGCGGCGCATCGTGGACAAGTGCGAGGAGCTGACCAAGCGCGCGGAGATGTACGAGCGCAAGGCGCGCGAGGTGCGCGACCAGATCGACCGCCTCCTGGATACGGAGGGTGGTGAGCTGTAGTGGACGCGCTCACCCAAGAGCAGCTCGTCGACTTGGAAGACGCAATCGTCGAGCAGTTGGACGCGCTGCTGCACCGCAAGAACATCGACGGCACACTGGAGCGCATGTTGCGGGAGATGGGGCTGGACGACCTCATTGCCGAGTTCGAGGGCGCGAAGAAGCCGTTATCGACTTGGGCCGACGGCGACGTTCTCGTCCTCGGGGCGAAGCCCAGCATGGTCGAGAATCTGCGCAGCGTCGGGAAGTCTCTCGGCATCAGCAAGGGCCGCTTCGAGTTCGTGGAGTACGACGACGTGACGAACTACGGGTTCAGGAAGCTCTCCTACAGCTCGAAGTACTGCGCGGTCCTCGCTGGCGCACATCCGCACATGGCGAGGGACATCGACGGAGCAAGCAGCGTGATCACGCATCTGGAGGGAAACCGCGACGAGTTTCCGGAGACAGTGCGCCTGACGGCAGGTGGCCAATTATCCGTCACCAAGACGAATTTTAAGCAGGCGCTCGAGGACTTGATAGCGCGCGGCGTGATAGAAACCGATTGCATGGCCGCATAATGGGACACGCTACCGTAGGACGATTTGATACAAATCATCCTGGGTTACCAGGATGATTTGGGAAAGAGGCTAAAGTGGCAGAACTGGTCGAAATGACGATGACGGACAGCACGGGGCGGATTGCCCAGGAGAAGGCATCGCTCATCTGGGGCATCGCCGACACGTTGCGTGGGCTTTACAAGCCTGCCGAGTACGGGCGCGTCATCTTGCCGATGACGGTCATCAAGCGCTTCCACGACTGCCTGCTGTCGACGCACGACACCGTCATGGTGGAATACGAGAAGCGCAAGCATCTGCAAGTCAAGGACGGCTTCCTGAAACAGGCTTCCGGCTACGCGTTCTACAACACATCGGGCTTCACGTGGAAGACGCTCATGGCGGACGCCGGTAACATTGAGTCCAACTTCCGCGACTACCTGAACGGGTTCTCGGACAACGTCCACGACATCCTGTTCAAGGACGGCATGAACTTCGAGCCCGAGTTGGAGAAGATGGCGGCCAACGGGGTGTTATACGAGGTCGTGTCGGCGTTCGGCGGCACCAAGGGCGATTTCTCGCCCGACAAGGTGTCCGAGGTCGACATGGGCTACATTTTCGAGAACCTGGTTCGCCGGTTCTCGGAAGGCGATGAGGCTGGTGAGCATTTCACGAGCCGCGACATCGTCTACCTGATGACCGATCTCGTCATCGCGGCCGATCCGCGCGTGTTCGACGCCGACCACATCCAGAAGTCGGTCTACGATGGGTCGATGGGGACGTCGCAGATGCTCTCGTGCATGCGGGAGCGGCTGCTACAGCTCGACTCAGAGGCGACGGTGACGACGTTCGGCCAGGAGCTGAACCCGTTCACGTTCGCCATCGCCAAGGCATCGGCGATGATCCGCAACGAGGATGCCGAGAACATGCGGCGCGGCAACACGTACGACCAGGACCGGTTCAGCGGCTACACGTTCGACTACGTCATCCAGAACCCGCCGTTCGGAATCGAGTTCAAGGCGCAGCTCGAGGCCATCAAGTCCGAGCACGCCAAGGGCGAGGACGGCCGGTTCCCCTGCGAGTTGCCGAGCGTGTCCGACGGGCAGACGCTGTTCGCCCAGAACGGACTGGCGAAGCTCAAGGACGACGGTATCATGGCCATCATCCAGGACGCATCGCCCTTGTACAAGGGGACGCCCGGCAAGGGCGAGGACGACTACCGCCGCCACGTGCTCGAGCACGACTGGCTCGAGGCCATAGTGCAGCTGCCCAACGACGCGTTCTACAACACGGGCATCGCCACCTACGTGTGGCTGTTCAACAAGGAGAAGCCCGCCGAGCACGCCGACCAGGTGCTTCTCGTCGACGCGTCGAACGACTACGTGAAGCGGCGCAAGGCCATCGGCGAGAAGCGCGTCGACATGACGCCGGAGTGCCGCGAGCTCGTCGTGAAGGCGTACGGCGCCTGGGCCGACGGCACGTGGACTGACGTGACCGAGGACGGCTCAGAGATCATCGTCGAGGCGAAGCTGTTCGACTCGGTCGAGTTCGGGTTCAACCGCATCACGGTGTGCACACCCGAGCGCGACGAAGACGGCGCCATCGTGCGCAACAAGAAGGGCGTGCCGGCCATCGCCGTCGACGAGAACGGCAAGAAGATGACCGACACCGAGGACGTGCCGCTCGGCCAGGACATCGACGACTACGTCGCCCGCGAGGTCGAGCCGTACAACCCGGGCGCCTTCGTCGACCGGAAGAAGACGGTCGTCGGCTACAACATCCCGTTCACGCGGGCGTTCTACAAGTACAAGGAGCTCGAGCCAGCCGACGTCATCGCCGACCGGATTCTCGAGCATGAGAAGAGTCTGGAAGCGAGCCTCGAGGCCTTGTTCGGCTCCATGAGGACGGAGGCGTAGCATGAGGGCGATGAAGGACAGCGGAATGGGATACTTGGGCCCGATTCCAGCAGAATGGGAGATGCG
>CAMOUE010000197.1 GCA_946626265.1 uncultured Eggerthellaceae bacterium
CGTCCGCGGACGGCGCACTTCTTCGATATTATGCCGCGAAAACATCGGGGTGGCAGGATACCGGGGATGTGCGCTGATCAGGGGGCGCCCCGACAAGCGACCGCGACAGGATACCGGGGATGTGCGCTGTCGGGGCGAAGAAACACCGTGCAGTGCGGCGGGCGCTGTCGGACGCAGCGAGCGCCGTCGGGTCGAGGGGCCACATCACCAGGCAGGATGTGCGTTGCCGGGCGGAGACGAGCGAGGGAACGCATCGACCCACCGGGGCAGACCAAGCGCCGGCGAGGCGTGGCGGGGCGGGCCACGCGTCGGCGGGCCGAGGTTGACCCTCAGCCGAGGTTGGCCCTCAGCCGAGGCCGAGCCCTGCTGAAGGCGACCCCCTCGCCGAGCATCGGGCCGAGCACCGGGCATCACCGTCAAAATCCCTCATTTGGAAACGCTTGGGAGATGCGCTGTTCGCGGCGCTTTTGAAATAGAATCCTCTTTGGATACTAGCTGGACAAACGTGCGAAAGGAGCCATCATGGCCGAGAAAATTGTTCAAACAGCGGGACGGGACGCGCTCGGAGAGTTCGCGCCGGCGTTCGCGCATTTCAACGACGACGTGCTGTTCGGCGAGAACTGGAACGACCAGGAAATTGACGTCAAGACAAGGTGCATCATCACGGTCGTGGCAATCATGTCGTCCGGCATCACCGACAGGCCGCTCGTCTACCATCTGCAGAACGCCAAGGCGCACGGCGTGACCCAGAAGGAAATCGCTTCCATCCTCACCCACGTGGCGTTCTACGTCGGCTGGCCGAAGGCGTGGAACGTGTTCAACCTCGCGAAGGAAGTCTGGGAAACTGGCGAGATGGACCTCGATTGCGCCGACCCCGAGATGCGCGCCCATGCAAAGCAGATGGTCTTCCCCATCGGCGCGCCCAACGACGCCTTCGCACAGTACTTCGTCGGCCAGAGCTACCTCGCGCCGCTCTCGACCGAGCAGGTCGGCGTGTTCAACGTGACGTTCGAGCCGGGATGCCGTAACAACTGGCACATTCACCACGCCGACAAGGGCGGTGGCCAGATCCTCGTCTGCGTCGCGGGCAACGGCTTCTACCAGGAATGGGGCAAGGAGGCCATCGCGCTGAAGCCGGGCGACGTGGTCAACATCCCCGAAGGCGTGAAGCACTGGCACGGCGCCGCCGCCGACTCGTGGTTCTCGCACCTCGCGATCGAGGTCCCGGGCGAGAACGGCCACGCCGAGTGGCTCGAGCCTGTGAGCGACGAGGACTACGCGGCGCTGTAGCGCAATTGACGCGTCGGTGAGCCGCGGCGGCGAGCGTGGACGAGCTGCAGGCCGGGCGAACCGCAGGAGCGGGCCCGGCCTGGGCGAGCAACGCGAACGACCCGGGCGAACCGCAGGAGCGGGCCCGGCCTGGGCGAACCGCAGGAGCGAGCCCGGCCTGGGCGAGCCGCGGGGCTGCCTGGAGCTCGCCTAATAACCCATCCGCCACAGAACAAAAGAGGTGCGGGGCTTCTGCGTGAAGCCCCGCACCTCTTGTTGATTCGAGTTTTGCGAATCCGCGTCCGCTAAACCACTCGGCTCGTTTACGCTTAGTCGTCCACTTCGGAGTTCGCGTAGATGACGGCACCGGTCGCAGCGTCGATGTCGTAGTCGTAATCGTAGCCGCCCTGGTTGAAGTCGACGTCGTAGTGGATGACCGCGTCGTCGAGGTCGAGCTCGGCGCTGAGGTCGTAGACGTCGCCCATCGCGAAGCCGGCATCGGCGAGCGCGATTTCAATAGCCGCCTGGTCGCCGATGTAGGAAGCTGCAGCCGCCGACGCGCTAGTCGCCGCAGCCGGAGCCGCCGCGCTCGCCGCCTGGCTTGCGGCTGCCTGTGCGCTGTTAGCCGCCGCGCTCGCCGCGCTCGCCGCGCTCGCCGCCTGGCTCGCTGCCTGGCTCGCGGCCGCCTGCGTGCTGGCTGCTGCGGAGCTCGCGGGAGCAGCTGCGCTGGATGCTGCGGCGCTATCCGAGGCCGCCTGCGCGCTCGCAGCGGGGGTCGACGCGGCCGACGATGCCGCGCTGCTGGAAGCCGCCTGAGTGCCTCCGCATCCTGCCAGAGCCAAACAACCCGCTAGGGCTGCAGTCGCCACGAGAGCGATAACTTTCTTGTTCAACATGTCTTTCCTCTTCCCTAGTTCTGTTACTGTCGTTTTTCTTCTGCATGAGCAGGCTGTTTATACGAACCGTTGTCTTCGTTCTTTCAACCTGCCTTGCGGTTGCTTCTAATTACTATACCGAGCCTTTGCCCAACTGTCCCACAGATACTTGGAGCTTTTCTCGACGCGAATCCCCGACGCGAATCCCCCGGCGCGCGCTGCAGCTTTCCGCCGCGGGCCGTCGCTAGCATTCTTCGCGACGTTTGGCCGCGAAAGCAGCAGTCGCGGCGCTCGCCACGGCAGCCGCCATGGGCACGAGCGGGTTGGTCCTATCCCCCGTCCTAGGCACCGCCGTCAGCTGCTCGGACTCATCGCCGTTGCACGCGTAGTACGCAGGATCGCCGTCAGCCTCCAAATCGACGTCCTTGCCGTCGTTGTCTTCCGTATCGACGTAGAAGACCGCCGTCCCGTCGAGCTCGCCCTCCTCGACCTCGCCGTTTTCCTCGTCGATCAGCTCGATGCCAGTCTCGGAGTACACGCGATAGGGGCTTTCGTCCTCGTACTTGGCGTTAGGTTCCTCGACCTTCACATCGGAATGCTCGATTGTCATCTTGCCTTTGGAGTGGACCGTGCCCGCTATGTCAACGACCGACTCGCGCACTTCCATCGTGCCGCCGGCGTCGATCTTGACGTACCCGCTGTCGTCGCCCTTGGCGATCTTCGAGGTGTCGATGCGCACGTCGCCCTTCTCCGAACCGATTCGGGCCTCCTCGCCCTCGACGTTCACGGTCAAATGGTCGATGGTGACCGAGCCCCTCTCGGCCTCGATGGCGGTGTCAAGCTCGTCTTCGCCCAGATTGACGACGTCCTTCTTCTGGCAATCCGTCCCGCGGACGGTGACGTTCGCGTCATCATGGGCTTCGATTTCCTCGATGTCGTTCTCGCCGGTGACGTTTATCGTCACGTTCGCCTGCTCGCCCGCCATTATTTCCTCGAACTCGTTGTGGCCGTTGGCGTTGATCGTCACATCGGATTCACCGATAGCGAAGATGTCCTCGACCTCGTTCTCGCCCGAGAAGTTCAGGTCGACCTCGGCCGAGCCTTCGATGTCGACTACCTCGATGTCGTTGCCGCCGTTGAAATTCACGGACAGGTCCTCGTCCGTGTAGAGCGCGTATGCCGTTACGTCGGCCATGTCGAGCGTCGAGTCCGCGAGCGTCGCCGTGCCGCCGCCGACCGCGTTCACGCCCTGGGCGAGCTCGGTTTCGTCAACGCGCACCGTCGCAAACGCGAGCTGCGGAAACGACAGGCTGCATGCCATCACGGCCGCCAACGCGAACCCGCCCGCTCGCCTTGCTGGGGAAACTGCCATTTTGCCGGGCCTCACCATCGTCAACCATCCTCACTTGTTGTTGCCATCCAGGTTGCTTGCCGTGCCGGCTTGCGCGTCCGATTTGGTGCGCCGGTTTGCCATACAGGCATGCCGCCCGCAAGTTGCAAGCTGCGCCGACCAGGCACCGCGTTCATGCTGAACGTTTTCCCGTCATTATGCACACACGAGGCGCAGGAACTGGATGCGGGTGCGGGCCGGGCGCGGGTGCTGGTGTGGGCGTGCGCGCGGGTGCGGGCCG
>CAMOUE010000198.1 GCA_946626265.1 uncultured Eggerthellaceae bacterium
ATCTGGAAGATCAACATGTTCGCGTTCGGCGGCCTGGAGACGGCGTTTTGCTGGGTGCTCGTCGGAGCGCTGTTCTGGAAACGCGCCAATGCCACAGGGGCGCTGCTCTCGATGGGCGGCGGCACGCTCGCGTACTGCGTCGCCATGGCGCTCGGTTTCAAGATCGCCGGCCTCCACCAGATCACGATCGGCATTACGGTTGCGCTCGTGCTTATGATCGTCGGCTCGCTTGCGACGAAACCGACCGAGAAAGGCGCGCTCGAGGCGTTCTTCCCCGAGAAGTGAGTCGGGCGCGGGCGGTGCGGCAGGATTCGTCGTCCTGCCGCATTCTGCTATGGCCAAGTGGACATTCGCAGTGGCCATGCGGGTGAAATGCCTTGACGAACCTCTGTTTTCCCAGCGCAGGGGGTATGCTGCCACTAAACGAGCTTGGAGGTGGTTCGCATGGCCGAAATCGGGGAAACGGTGCTCGTGCATGTTGTCGGGACGCTCGACGACGGTCGCGAGATCGAGAACAGCAGGCTTGGCGAGCCGCTGCAGGTCAAGATCGGGGCGGGATCGCTTCTGCCTGCCGTCGAAGGAGCGCTGTGCGACATGCTGCCCGGCGACCGGCGCCGCGTGCGCCTCGAGCCGGCTCGGGCATATGGCGCCTTTGACGAGGGGCTCGTCCAGCGTGTTCCCGCCAGCTCTTTTCCCAATGCCGCAAACCTGCCCGTGGGGGCCTACATCGAGCTCGTCACGAAGATGGGGCCCTTGCGCGCGAAGGTCGTGTCGGCGGACGAATCCGAAATCGTGCTCGACTGCAACCACGAGCTCGCAGGTCATGCCGTTACGTACGATCTCGAGATGCTGTCGGTCGTCCATGATTCGGCCATCCAACGCGAGCTTCATCCCGAAGGGTGCGCATGCGGGTGCCACAAGCTGAAAGAGCAGCTTTCGAACGCATAGATTGCATGGGCGCGTTCGCGACAGCCGAAAAAGTGGCCGTTTGGCTACCGTTTTACCCAAGTGGCCACCGGGGCGATTCGATTTTGTTCAATTGAGGAACGATGATTGGTAGAGTGGTTCTGTGAGCGTTTTCGAGGGGGATAAGCGCGCTATGAAGCACGATCGTTTCGAAACGCTGGTGGCTTTCTGCGACGCGATGGAGTGGGCGGCCGATACGGAAACGGTCTACCAGCGGATAGTCGATGTGAGCTCGGAGTACTTCGAGTGCGATTCCGCGCATCTTCATCTCATCGACATCGACGGCAAGCGCTTCGTCCGGCACGCGTCCCATGATGACACCTACCCGGCTTCCAAATGGAACATGCCCGTCACGATGAACGTGGGGCGCATGAACAGCCTGATGAACGCCGGAGAGCTCATCGTCATGGATTACGAGCGGCCCCACGAGGAAGACGTCATACCTGTCAAGGCCATCGAGTTGGGGTACAAGAGCGCCATCAGCATCCCGCTCGATTCCTCCTCGGGCGTGTTCGGCATGCTGACCATCGTATACAAGCGCGTGCTGCCTTGGGACGACTCCGATCGCGAGTTCCTCCTCGCGATCGGCCGGGTGCTCGGCATGTTCTTGCAGCGCATGCAGATGTCCAAAAAAGACGTCGAACTGCAGATGCTGCGCGAGCGCAAGCAGCTCAGCAGCGAAATTCACGATAACGTCTCGCAGATGGTGAGCGCATTGGCGATACGGGCGGACATCGCGCTGTCCTGCCTCGACGACGGCGATACCGACGCACTCGAGAGCGAGCTCGAGTCGCTTGGCGTCCAGGCACGTCAGGTGACGAAGATCCTGCGCGAGGAAATGCTCTCGCTGCGCATGCCAATCGAGGGGGCGGGAGACGTCGCGTCGGACGTCGAGAGCATCGCGAAGCGATTCGAGGACCAGTGGGGTTTCGAGGTGCGTTTCACCCAAGAGGGCGTTGAGGGTACGATGATCTCGGAGTATGCGCGCTTGCAGCTCGTGCGCATCGTGAACGAGTGCCTCCAGAACGTCTTGCGGCATGCTCGCGCGACGGTCGTCGAGATGTCTCTGGCCAGAAGAAACGGACGCGTTCTCATCTCGGTGCGCGATAACGGGATCGGCTTCGACGTCTCGCGCGTCGCGCCCGAGCGCCTCGGCATTCGCATCATGCGCGAGCGCGCGGCATCGGCGGGCGGCTCTCTTTCCGTGGTGTCGGGTGCGCAGGGGACGACGGTGTTCATCGAGATGCCGATAGCCAAGTCCTGATCGGGATGCGTGAGGCTGGAGGACGCAGATGCGTGGCGAACAGAAATGGAATGCGGAAGCCGACGGTCCGAAAACCAAGGTCATTCTCGTTGATGACCAGGTTCTTTATCGTGAAGCACTCCGAGGGCTCATAGAGCGTTGGCCTGAGTTCGACGTCATTGCGGAAGCGTCGGACGGCATCGAGGCGATAGAGCTCGCCATCGAGCTCGAACCCGACTTGATCTTGCTCGACGTGCGCATGCCGCGCATGAACGGCATCGATGCCGCGCGCGAGATCATGCGCAAGGCTCCCGAAATCGCCATCGTCATGCTCACCGTCGAATCCGACAAGGACCTCGTGTTCGAGGCGCTCGAGAGCGGCATTCGCGGCTACCTCCTGAAAGACACGCCGGCGAGGAAGTTGCGCGATCGGCTCCATAGCGTCATGCAGGGGGAGGCGACGCTGTCGGAGTCCGTGACGGCGTCCGTCGTCGACGAGTTCGCCCGCATGCGCGAGGCCGTCGGCAGGGAATTCGGGACAGACGGGGACGTGCCGTCTTCCGATCACCTGACCGACCGCGAGCGGGACATCCTGCGCCTCGTCGCCAAGGGCAAGTCGAACGAGGAGATAGGCTCAGAGCTGTACCTGAGCGTCGGCACCGTGAAAAAGCAGCTCAGCAACCTCATGCTGCGCCTGTGCCTCGAGAATCGCGTGCAAGCCGCCGTTTACGCCGTGAAGGCGGGCCTCGACAAATAAGTTCTGCTGCGGCCCCGCCGCATCCCCGTCGCTGCCATCGCGCGGCAGCGTGCAGCGGCGCGCGAACGGCTGTCGCGCGGCAGTGCGCAGTGACGCGCGAAATAGGGTCATTCGGCTCGTATATCAGGGGCCACAAGTGGATTACCTCGCCGTTTCCTGCTCCATATACTCGAATCGATAGTCGAATACTGCGCTTATTCGACGGAAACCGAGAGGCAGAGAGGGAACGAAAGGAGATTGGCAGATGAGTGAGTTGAAGACTACGGTACAAAGCATCGCCTGCGGCGGCACGGGCGGCGATCTTACGTACGTAGACACCAAGGACGGCAAGATCGTCCGCATCCGCCCGATCCACTATCTGGACAAGTACACGGAGGAGGAGCTCGAGCCTTCGATGTGGACCATCAAGGTGGGCGACAAGGAGTTCCGCCCGGGCCTCAAGTCCCAGCCGAACTACTTCGCGCTGGCCTACAAGAACCGCATCTACTCGAAGAACCGCGTGAAGTACCCGCTCAAGCGCGTGGACTGGGAGCCCGGCGGCGATCCTGCCAAGATAAACGCCGCCAATCGCGGCAAATCGAAGTTCGTGCGCATCAGCTGGGACGAGGCGCTCGACATCATGGAGTCGGAGATTAAGCGCATCGTGGAGAAGTACGGCCCGTACTCGGTGCTGACCATCGGCGAGGACGGCCACCGCGAGTCGAAGAACCTGCACTCCGGCGGCGGCA
>CAMOUE010000199.1 GCA_946626265.1 uncultured Eggerthellaceae bacterium
ACGCGCATGCCCGCCTGCCTGGCGTAGCGCATGAGCTCGAGCAGGTCATCGCGGGCGCACGGCTCGCCGCCCGAGAACAGCAGCACCGGCGCGCCGAACGCCGCCAAATCGTCAATCATCGCCTTGGCTTCGTCCGTGCTCAGCTGGTCGTAGCGCTGCGCGTCCGAATGCGCATAGCAGTGGCGGCAGCGCAGGTTGCACGTGCGCGTGCAGTTCCACACGACGACCGGTTTCTTGTCCTTGGAGAACTGGAGCAGGCCGCTCGGCAGCTCCTTCGAGCGGCGCTTGTAGCGCAAGACGTCAGAGGGCTCGACGGCCCCGCAGTAAAGCTTGGAAATGCCTATCAAAACTCTGTCTCTTCCCACCCCGCGCGGACGCGAGCGCAACGCGGGGCCCTCGCCTTTGCTCCGCCGGGACGGCGGAGTTATCCTACTATGCGTCTCAGGGTATGCGAAGGGGCGCCGCCACGTAACTGCGATAATTGCTAGTTTTTTCGTTTGCGCTGCTCAGCGGCGCATGACGGTGATAGGGGGCGGCTCTCGGGCGACGGGGGCGGCGCCGGCGGAAGGGCGCGGCCTTATTCTTCGGAAACGAGTTCTATGAGCTCGTTTCGCGAATGCACTTCGAACTTCCGGTAGATGTTCTGCTGATGGAACCGCACGGTGCTGTTCGACACGACGAGCTTCTCGGCGATATAGGCGCACGAGAACCCTTGCACGGTGTAGAGCGCCACCTCGGTCTCGCGCGGGGTCAAGCCGTATTGCTCGACGAACGCGTCGAGCCGTTCCTTGAGCAAATCGGTCGGATTCTTCGCCTCGGGCTCGGCGGGTTTTTCGGGCTCGGCGGGTTCTGCCGTGTTCGCGACAAGTTCGATTGCATCCGCGGCGGGTTCGGGTGCATCCGCGGCGGGCGACCATGTCCCACGCGCTCCGAACTGCTGGCGATTCACGACGAGCGCGATGGCGAACACGGCTGCGACGGCAATCGCCATGAGCCCCGATACGCTGCCCAGGTTCTGCATGCTGCGCGGCAGGACCGAACCGAGCGCGTCGCCTGCAAGCGATGCGAGCGAGCTGTTCGAAAGCACGAGCAGAACGCCGGCGAACATCGAGCGCGGCACCTTCAGCGACGAAAGAAGGGAGGGGAACACCATCCAATAGAGGAAATGCGATCCGAACACCGTGGCCATCATGAGCCCGACGGCGATTTGCATCATGTTCGAAGCGGGAAGGCAGGAAAAGGCGACCGCGAGAGCGAACAGCGCGAACAACGGCGCCCACACGATTTGCATCCAGGTGCGCGAACGGGCCATGGTGGCAACCGTCGCGACGATGACCCCAATCGCCGCGAACCCGAACACAAGGTAGTTCGGTTCCCAATCGTAGAGCCACGTGAGGTATTCGGCGACGCCGTACAGTACCGTGGCGAAGAAACCGCAAGCCACGACCATGACGATCGTCAATAGCGGCAGCTGACGCACGCCATCGGTCGCGAGCGGACCGTCGGCTTCGCAGAACGTGAAGTCCGAATCGAACTTGACGGGAACCGCGCCTGCCACGAACGCCGAAACCACTGCCACGATGAGCGCAAGGTCAACGCCGATAAGCGGGGTTCCCTGGACGATCAGGGCCGACAGCGCAAGCCCGAACAGCGCCGACGCGACTATTTCAGGAAGGGCGCGCGATGCGAGCAGCAAGATCCACGCGTACATGAGCACGGCCATGGCGATGCCGCCGAGCACGGCCACGAGTAGGCCGAGCACCCCATCGGCATCGACGGCGAACACGATGGCAGCGGCGATGCCGCACACGGTCGCAGCCGAGAAGGATTTGATGTCGATTGCAAACCAGCGGTTGCGTCCGGCAAGCGCCAGAAGGACGAGCACGGATACTTCGACCGCAGAGCGCATGATGTACCACGGATCGAGCATCGAGGAGACCTCGTACGAGAGGTAGCCGACGAACCCGAGCGAGCACATGCGCGCGAAGCCGATCATGCAACCGAAACCAAGCGCGAGCAGCGCAATATCGCGCACAGCGCCTTTATTCGGCGACGCTGCCGACAACGTGACACCGCCCTCGGTATTGTTCTCGTATTCTGGCATACGCATATTGTAGGCCGTTTTGGTTTTCGAACCGACGCGCTTGGCCCATCGTTGTGAAAGCAACACGTTGGGACAGTTTGACCACTTGGAGGAGTACGGTCTTGAACAGACGGGGGCGGGACCGTTGCAAAAGCAACGCCCCGCCCCCGCTGCCCTAGCTTTTTTCTCTAGAACTTAGCGTACTTCTTCAGGTTCTGCTCGAGCTTGGCGACGAACTTGGCGCCCGTCTCGGACAGTTCGGCGCCTTTCTTCACGATGTAGCCGAGATGGAGCTTGACGTCGGTGTCGAGGGCGACGGTGGTCAGGCCTTTGCCGTCGGAGATGCCGACGAGGATGCCGCTCGTGACGGTGTAGCCGTTGAGCGCCGTGATGAGCTCGGAGAGCGACGCGCGGTCGGTCGTGGCGATGCCCTTGTGGCGCTTTTCGTCGGCAAGCGCCTCCTCGGCGAAGAACGCAGGGGCGTCTTCTTCCTGCTCGAAATAGATGTACGGGTAATCCTCCAACTGCTCGAGCGTGAGCTTGTCTGCGTTCACGAGCGGATGCGTCGCCGGAAGCGCGACGCGCGGCGTCGACTGAATGAGCTCGACGAACTCGACGCCCGCCTCGGCGAACGCGGCCTCGAGGTCGTCGGCCGTGCGGGTGGTCTCGACGAGCACGCCCAGCTCGGACTCGCCCGTTTTCACATCCTCGATGACGCCTTTCGTCGTGCGGTCGCGCAGCGCGTACTCGTAGGCGTCGCCTCCGTTGCTCAGCACGATGCTCGCAAACGTCTGCACGTTGAACAGGTAGTGCTGACCCGAAACTGCAAATTGTGTCATGGTTGCTCCGTTCTATATCCTGCGCGTTTTAGTTCTTGTGCGCGGCGTGCTCTTGCGCCTCGTGCATGACCTCCTGGGCCTCGGCGGTCGACGTGCGCTCGTCGATGAAACGCTTGGCCTTGTGCTCGGCAGACACCCCGAGTTTGTCGGTGTCGAACACGAGCACGCGGGCCGGGCGCACGCCGGTGTGCGTCTTGAGGGCGTTCTCGACACGGCTCGCGATCTGGTCGAACGGCTCGTCGGAGCCGAACACGCGCTCGACCGAGACCTCGTACTTCGTCGTGTGGTTCTCGTCGTATGCGCGGATGCGGTACTCGCCGGACAGGCCGGGATCCTGGCGCACGATGTACTCGATGTCGGACGGGAAGACGTTCACGGCGCTGACGATGAACATCTCGTCCTTGCGGCCGGAGATGTAGATGCGCGACATGGTACGTCCGCATTCGCACGTCTCGCGGTTCACCCAACCGATATCGCCCGAGCGGAAGCGGATCATCGGGCGCGAGCGCTTCGTGAGCGTCGTGTAGACGATTTCGCCCTTCTGGCCGTCGGGGAGCACTTCTCCCGTGATGGGGTCGATGATCTCGACGAGGATCTGGTCCTCGATGATGTGCAAGCCGTCCTTGTACTCGCACATGCCCGCGCAGGCGCCGTAGATGTCGGACAGGCCGAAGAAGTCGTACACCGAAGCATCCCAGATGTCCTCGATGGCCTTGCGCGTCGTCTCGATCGAGCCGCCCGGCTCGCC
>CAMOUE010000200.1 GCA_946626265.1 uncultured Eggerthellaceae bacterium
CCTGCGGAGCGCGAAGCTCGGGTCCGTCCCCTCGGCGCCGTCGCCGATCCCGAGCTCCTCGACGAAGATGTCCTTCGGGATCATGATCTTCCGTCTTATGGAATTTGAAAACTACCCCACTTCGGGTCTGGCAGAAAGTGGGGCACTGGGCCGGGTCGCGCCTGGCGGGAAGTGTCATAACCTACTTTCTTAGCGCAAAGCGATGCTTTCGACGGAGATGTCTTTGGCGAGTACGTCGAGGTCCACGCGGCCGTCCTTGTTGGCGGCGCCTGCCACCTGGCCCACGTCGCTGTACTGCCAGATGGTCCAGCCCCCTTGCGGCCACTCGACCCAAGCGGGCCACTTGCGGCACGAGATCCACAGGCCGCAATCGTCGAAGCGCCCCTTCAGGTAGCGGTCGTAGATGTCGTTGCCCGCGTAGATGAGCGGCTTCTGCCCGCAGGCGGCCTCGACCGCGTCGACGAACGCCCTGAGCTCGCGGCGCACGTCGTCGGCCTCGGGCGGGTTCTTCTCCTTGTCGCCGTACCACTCCACGTCGACGGCGGGCCTCAGCGAACGGATGGAGGAATCGCTCCACGCCCCCGCCGCACGTGCGATGAAGTTCTCAGCCTGCGCCTCGCCCGCAGAATCGAACGAGAAGAAGTGGTACGCTCCGAGGCCGATACGACTGCCCGAAGCCTGAGTGCACGTGGCCTCGAACTGCGTGTCGACATGGCTCGCGCCCTCGGTCGCCTTGGCGTAGACGAACTCGACGCCCGCCCCCGATAGAGCCCCGAAATCGATTGCGCCCTGGTACTCGCTTACGTCCACGCCCTTCACGCCGTCAGGCACGAAAATCATGTTCGGGCGTATGACCTCGGCCTTAACCCCCACGAACACCACAGCCACCAAAGCTACAACAGCAACGACTATCGCCACGACACGCTTCATCGCAACCTCCTACTTAGCTATTCTGACACGGGCGGCGGGTTACCACTTCTTCACGATGGTCACCACGTTGCAGGAATCGACGCGCTCGTAGCGCATCTCGTCGGTGCAGCGCTTGGCCATGAGGATGCCCAGGCCGCCGATGGGAACTTCCATGATGTCGTCGGGCGTAACCGCGTCGGGTTTGGCGAGCGGGTTGTAGGGCACGCCCTCGTCGATAATGTCCACCGTGATGCGCGCGGGATTGGCGCTGTACGTGCGCTGGATGCGCACGTGGCCGGGCGCTTCGGGCGACGCGTCGGGATAGGCGTAATGGCACACGTTCACGAACAGCTCTTCCACCGCGATGTCGAGCTGGTTCTGCACGCGCTGCGGGCACAGGCGCGCGTTTCAGCTCGGCATGCAGGAAGTCGTTCACGCGCGTGAGCTCATCGATGTTCGCAGGCACCTCGAGCGTGGCCATGATCTCGGGCGGCACGCCGACCTCGAGCGTGAGCACGGTGATGTCATCGGACTGCTCAGCGCCTGCGGCATGCGCGGCCACATCGGCACGCACCGACTCGAGCAGCTCGCGCGGGCGCAGGCGGTACCCTTGTTTGGCAACGGCGAGCAGCCGATCCTCGCCGTACAGGTTCTCGTCGACGTCGAACGCCTCGGTCACGCCATCGGAATACAGGATGAACGTGTCGCCCGGCTCGCAGTCGAGCGCTTGCGCTTGGTACGGCATCTCGAAAAGCCCCAGCGGCACGCCCGACTTCTCGCGCAGCCATTGCCAGCCGCTCGCACGCGTCCACAGAAGCGGCGGGTTGTGGCCGGCGTTCACGTAGTCGACGTGTCCCGTGCCGTAGTCGAGCAGGCCCACCCAGCAGGTCACGAACATGCCCTCGTCGTTACCGTCGACGAGCTGGTGGTTCGCTTCCTCCACGGCCTCGCCGAGCTCCATGCCGCTGCCCACGTAATCGCGCAGCAGCGCCTTCGCCTTCATCATGAACAGCGCAGCCGGCACGCCCTTGCCCGACACGTCGGCAACCACGAACCCGAGCTTGCCCGCTTTCGGACCGCAATCATCGCCCACGAGGAAGAAGTCGTAGAAGTCGCCGCCGACCTGCTTGGCCGCATTCATGCTGGCGTAGATGTCGAACTTCAGGATGTGGGGATAGGGCGGGAAGGTGCGCGGGAGCGCCGACTCCTGGATGGCGCGCGCCGTGGCGAGCTCGGCGTCCATGCGCGTCTCCGCTTCGGCGATCCAGCCCTTCATCGTGTCGACGGTCACGTTGATGCCGTCGGAAAGCGACTCGAACTCGCGCGACCCGCCCGCTTGGGCGCGGGCTTCGAGGTCTCCATCGGTGATGCGGGCGAGCGCGGCGTTTTCCTCGTCGATGTGCCTGATCACCACACGGTTCACCAACGCGAACACGATGGCGAACACCACGAGCAGCAGCGCGAATTCCGAAATCACCATCCACATCATGATAGAGGGGCGTTTCTCGAAGACCTTGTCGGAAGGCTGCATGACAGCCACGGTGAAGTCGAAGTTGTAATCTTCGCCGTAATCAATTGTGCTGCGCTTCGCGTAGACGTAGGCGATGTAAGGCTTCGGCGCCCGAGACACTTCACCCCCTCGCTGGCATTTTTGTAATCTCGCGCAGAAACGCCGCGGATGACTCGCTGCACATACCCTTCTTGGATGCTCTTCTCTATGGCCTCGCGCTCGTCTTCACCGAACGCCTCGTCCTCCATGATGCCGAGTTCGACTCCCGCATCGTTCGCCATGAATACCACACCGTCGTATAGCACAGCCATGGTTCCATGATCTGCGACCGCATAGCCGCTTAGCAGGTCGTTCGAGCTGATGGCGCCCATGAGGTTTTCCAGATCCTCATCGTCGAGCGCATCCGTGTCGAAACCCGTCTTGGCAGCGAACGCATCGAACATCTTCGAGCGCTCCCCCGTTTCGTCGAGCTGCTCGAGAATGTACGACGCATCGCTTTCCATGTTCAGCTGGGCGTCCCACACCTCATCGACTGTGGTAACGGCGAAGCTGACAGCCGACATGACCATGAACGCGAGCGCCACCGTGACGCCGAGCCAAGCCCCGAACACCGTGCGCAGCCCCAGCGTGCCTCGGCTCACCCGCACCTTGCGCGCCAAAAGATCGCCCACGATGCAGAGGGCAACCATGAGCAACCCCGTTCCCCATATCTGCACAGACATATCGCCGAGCTGGTGAAAGGTCGCAAATGCCAAATCTTGAACGACATCGACAGAAACACCTGGCCCCATGGTTGCGGAGATTTCCGCACCCAGCGAAATCGTCACGTTGACGATGAAGCCCACTCCGTACAGCACCGACACGATTACGCAGACGATAACGATGTAGAGCACCCGTTTGAACCGCGAAGGATCGTTCCTGAGCGCAATCGCGAACATGATGCCCAAAAGAAAGCCGGTGACTCCGAACATGATGACCGAGGTCAGCGGCGTGATGAACGACAGCTCGTAAGGGTCGAGGGGCAAAACCCGCGCATGCAAGAACAAGACGCCGCCGGCTACAATGCCGAGCGCCGTGCCGGGAAGCGTGCCGAGCAGAAGCGCGCCAAGCGCCACGACCTGCAGCAAGACGACGACGTAGCCGGTCGAACCGCTGGGCATTGCGATAGCCACGAAGCCCAGCTGCGTGAAGGTAAGGGCGGCGCCC
>CAMOUE010000201.1 GCA_946626265.1 uncultured Eggerthellaceae bacterium
AGGTTCCTATCAAAATCTCGGGTTTGCCCCTTGACTTTAAATAGCAGGTCTTTCTTTGCCTATGCAGACGGAGGCTTCGGAGCGCCGGGGACCTTAGGCGCGGCAGGTGCGCCGGGGGCCTTCGGTGCCGCGAACGTGTTCGCCGCATCGAGGCTTGCCTGGTCGGCGTCGAAATCCATCTTCTTGTTCTCGAGCGGGGCGCCGCACTTGGCGCATTCGGTGGCGATGGGCTTGTTCGGGGTGCCGCATTCGGGACACTTCTTCATCGCCACTTCTGCCGGTCTAAAGCACATGTTCTTCTCTCCCTTTCTCGAATGGGGCAAGAAGCGGTCTTCCCCTTGCCCCATTGCTGCCTGTTTTACTCGAACGCGATGTCTCCCAAGCCCGCGTCCTTCTCGGTGACGTCGACGTCGAGCGCAAGCTCCTTGCCGTCCTTGGCGATCGTCACCTTGTAGGCGCCGTCCGCCAGGCCGCGCAGCCAGAAGTCGCCCCAGTCGTCGGTGGCCGTCTCGTACGTGCCCGCTTCACCTGTCGCGATCACCTTGGCGCCGATGACGACCTCCTCGTCGGCAGGCGTGAACACGGTGCCGGCGATGAACTTCTTCGGCAGGTTCTTGTAGTACACGTGAGACGTCTCGGAGAGTTTCTCGGCGCCCTCGAGGTCGAGCTCGTCCTCCTCGCCGAACAGGATGGCGTCGACGTGGCAGTTGTCCACGCAGCGCGGGGTGCGGATCGGCGAATCCGGGTCGTCCAGCAGATGCGCGCAGCCGGTGCAGGCCTGCGGAATCTGCAGCTCCTCGTTCCAGTAGACGCCCTCGAACTTCTCGGCGATGTCCTTGCGACCCTTGGCCTTGGCCGGATCGATGACCACGAGCCCGTCCTCGCGCTCCATGCAAACCTCGGGAGCGAAATCGCGGATGGCCGTGTCCTGGCCGCCGATGAACGGCACGTAGGACACCATCACGTGGGGCTTGGCGCCGCGCTCGGTCTGATTGACCTTGCACCAGAACTGGCCGATTTCAGGTTGACTCTCGGCATAGGGCAGCCAGGTGTTGCCGCAGTGCTCGTCCTTGCAGCCGATCTGGCAGTCGTAGCAACCGACGCACTTCTCGACGTCGATAAGGAATGCTTTCGTCATTTCTGTCCCCTCTCCTCTTCTATTCGGCGATCCAGGAGTTGCGGTTGATGCCGATGGCCGGGTCGTAATCGCGCTCGAACGCCTCGGGATAGTCGGCCTTCCACTGGTTGTACTCTTCCATGCTGAGCTTCTCGCACTCGACGAGGTAGCCGGTGACAGCGAAGCCCTTGCAGTGCTTGGAGACCTGGCCCGTCGGGCTGATCAGGTTCACGGCACCGCCGCGGTCGATGTGCGGCGCGATCGGGTCGACGCGGGAGCCCTTGTTGACCATGACCGAACCCGGCGTGATGCGCTCGGAGATGCGAGCTGCCACCAGGACGATGCCGCGCTCGTTGTAGAGCTTCACGATGTCGCCGTCCTCGATGCCGCGCGCTGCAGCGTCTTCGGGCGCGAACCAGATGGGCTCGTAGTCGTAGCCGTCGAAACCCTTGATTTTCACAGTCTCGATCTCGCGGAACCACTTGATGTCGTCGCCCTGGACGTGCACGCGAAAGCGGGCCGGGTTAGCCGTGATGAGCAGCGGGTACTTCTTGCAACGCTCGCCCCACAGGCTCTCATCGTGCGTCCAGCCCTCCTCGGCCGGGCCACCGGTGATCCAGCGGGCCATCGGCGTGCGCTCCTTGTCGTCGGGGAACGCGTCGGCGAGTGCCTGGCTCCAGAACTCGATCTTGCC
The DNA here is from genome assembly GCA_946626265.1 of uncultured Eggerthellaceae bacterium. GTDB lineage: Bacteria > Actinomycetota > Coriobacteriia > Coriobacteriales > Eggerthellaceae > UBA9715. The sequence continues at coordinate 1,812 of CAMOUE010000201.1, forward strand.
GGACGGCGTGTCGAGCGGCCAGTTCTCGGGGTCCTCGTAGAAACCGCGCATGCCGGGAGGCAGCTGGTCCCAATCGGCGGCGAGCTTCGGGAAGTAGAAGCCCTTCTTTTGGAAGGTCTCCCAGTCGATCTCCTCGGTCAGGCGCGACTGCTCGAAACCGTACTTGATCCACTCGTCCTGCGTCATGCCCAAATCGATCTGGTCGCGGATGCCGAAGCGCTCGCCAAGCTCGCAGGCGATCTCGAAGTCGGACTTCGACTCGCCCTGACGGTCGCAGGCCGGAGGCGTGAGGCCCGAATGGCGGACGGACACGATCATGCCGGCGCCCATGGAGTCGTTGTCCTCGAGGCAGGTGGTCACAGGCAGGACCAGGTCGGCGAACAGGGAGTCGTTCTCCATCCACTGATGGTTGGTCACGAAGAACTCGACCTCGTCGGTGCGGATGGCGTCCTGGTAGTTGAAGCCGCCGTCCCAGCAGTTCATGTTGCAGGGCTTCTCGGACCAGAGCATATGCACCTTGCTCATCTTCGGGGCCTCGGTCGGCGGCTCGGCGCCGAAGCGGGCTGCCATGGCCTGTTGCATTGCGAGCGCGACCTGCGGATCGGCCGGGTAGTTGAATTCCTGGAACTGCTCGGAGGTCTCGACGTAGACGATGCAGGGGCTGCCCCACCACTTCGCCTTGCCAGTCTTCAGGGCTTCAGCGACCATCGTGCGCGGAAGGGACTGCGCGTTGGGGTAGAACATGCGGCACTGGTTGATTGAGCTGAACGGTGCCGAGGTCGAGCGGGCGATCTCCTCTTTGGCCATCGCCGATGCGTTCAGGTGCAGCTGCTGGACGCCGGGCTTGCCCAAACCCTGCATGGCGAGCAGGTAAGCGCCGGTGCGACCGGGCTCATGGCTGTACGGCGTCTTCACGGAGCCGGAGCTGAAGTGCGCATGCGACGTGACCTTCTTTGCCAGGTTGCGCGCGAACGCCTTGATGGTGTGCACCGGCACGCCGCAGCGCTCGGAAGCCCACTCGGGGGTCTTCGCGATGCCTTCTTCGTCCTCGCCCAAGACGTAAGCCTTGACCTTGTCGAAGCCGACGGAATGCGTCTCGACGTAGTCCTTGTCGTAAAGGCCCTCGGTGATCCACACGTACATGACGCCGAAGTCGAACGCGGTGTCGGTGTTCGGAAGAATCGGAATCCACTTCATGTGCTGGGAATGACACACGGCCGTGTAGTTGCAGAACGGGTCGACGAGCACCATTTCCTTGCCAATTTCCTCCCAGTACTTCAGGAGTCGCGACCAGAACTGGCTGCCGTAGTTCTGCGTGAGCTCGAAGTCGCCGGCGTCGAAGCAGATAAGCTCGGAGTTCTCGGTGATGTCCTTGATGACGTTCCAGGAGTTGTAACCGGTCTGCGGCGGGGCGATCATGCCCAGGCCCTTGTTGGAGCCGGAGCCCCACACGTGCTTGGCACCCCAGTACCAGCCCTCGACGGAGTCCGGCGTGCGCGTCTCGCGGGTGTAGCCGCCGAGCTTGCTCATGAAGTTGGCGTGCATGCCGCCACCGGCGTGCAGGTCCTTGGACTCGCGATGGCCGTCCTCGCCGATGCAGAGCACCGAGTAAGGGCCGTATGCGTCGATGATGCGGCGCAGCTCGCTTTCCATGATGTCAAGTGCCTCGTCCCAGCTGATCTCCACGAACTTGGACTTGCCGCGGTTGGCCGAATTGATCTTGGCCGGGTCGCCGCCCGGCTCCCAGTCGACGCGCTTGAGCGGCTTCATGACGCGGTTCTTGGAGTACACGCGGT
>CAMOUE010000202.1 GCA_946626265.1 uncultured Eggerthellaceae bacterium
AAAAGTGTTGACTGCAAAATCGAACTTGTTTGGCGAAAAATGCTGCAAATACGCATTTGTATATATGAACAAGTGCGTATTTGCAGCAAATTCCAATATACAAGTGCGATTTTGCAGTCAACACTTTTTCTCACGACTGCATAGCCCGTTCTCAAGTTTCGAGCAGGTCCGTGAACAGGCGTTTCGGATTCATGGCAGTCAGGCCATCCAGCTAACGGCCGCTCAGCAGGCGGCTATTCGCCCGCGTGCTCGCCCGCGTGCTCGCCCGCGCCCGCACTCGCAGCCGCATCCGCAGCGCCGCCCTCCGGCGCACCCGCGCTGACAGCCGGGCGACCGACGCGCAGCGAGAGGGCGCCCGTCGGACACGCCTCGATACACTTCCCGCACAACATGCAGTCGCCAGCGCGCACGATTGAATCCCGACCCGCCACGGCGGCATCCAGGATCTCGGGGTCGCACAAACACGCTTTCTTGCACTTGTTGCAACCGATGCACGTCTCGTGGTCGATCGCCACGTTCACCTGGCCGACTTTCCCGAGCACTTCGTAGAATCCGCCGAGCGGGCAGATGCTGCGGCACCATACGCGATGTCCCCAGAACAGCTCGATAACGACGATCGCCAGCAGCGTCACGCCGCCGACGAGACTGCCGAAGACGAGCCCCTTGTTGATGAAGCTAATCGGCGAGAGCGCCTCGAACACGGGAAAGCTCAGCACGAGCGAAAGCACGAGCACGGCAGCCGCAACGTACACCTTCACGTGGCGCGGGAGCACGGTCTCCTCGACCTTGACACCGAGCTTGCCGCGCAGCCAATCCACGACCTCGAGCAGCAGGTTGACCGGGCAGAACCAACCGCAGAACACGCGTCCGCGCACAAGTCCGTACACCACGAGCAACGGCAGCATGCCAATGAGCCAGTCGAGCGCGAACGTCTTGGCCGCCGCCACGGTCTGCAGCACGGCGAACGGGTCGAGCAACGTGATTCCGAACAAGCTGCTCGACGAGAGCGAACCGTAGAACGGGAAAGCCGAGGGCGTTGCAATCGTGTTGTCGTTGCCGACCGTACCGCCGAACAGGCTCCACCCTGCGAAGAGCACCGGCGCCAGGAACAGCAGCAACACGAGCACCTGCACCACATGGCGCACGATGCTGAACGGGAACTTCTTTTTCTGCTGCTTTTCGCTCATAACGCTCTCTCCAATAGGTGGCCCGATGAGCCGGCCTCCCTGTGAGCCGGCCTCCCTGCGAGTCGGCCTCCCTGTGAGTCGGCCTCCCTGTAACCCCGACTTATCTGTTACCCCGACTCATCGACTCGTCGTCAAACGCCGTCGGGATAAATCGTCGGGTCGTCCTCGAAGTTCAGGTAGATGAGGTCGACGCCGATGACGCCCGTCATGCGGGATATGCCGTCCGCGATGTCGTGCGACTCGTCGACGGTCGGCGCCTCGATCGTGATGACGACCTTGTAGCCTTCGATCCCATGGACCTCGACGCCGGCGAGGCCGGGCAGCTCGGCTGCCACGGCCTCGGTGTATTCAGGTACGGTCTCGACTACAAGGCTCGAAATTACCACGCTCGTCCTCTCGCGATCGCCGGCAAAACGCCCGACGGGCTAGATCTTCTCGACGCGCACGCACGTCTTCTTGTAGTCGGGTTCCTTCGACAGCGGGCAGTACATCTCCTGCTGAACGAGATTGATGAGCGTCTCCTCCGCGAAGAACGGCGCGAACAGATAGCCCTCGGGCGGCTGCGTACGACCCGCGGTCGAAACCGTGATCTCGACCTCGCCCCAGCGGCTCACGACCTTCACGCGGTCGCCGTTCTTCAACCCGAGCTTCTCGACGTCCGCCGGGTTCATGTCCAGCAGCGCCTCGGGCAGCGCGGTGTTCAGCGCCGGCACGCGGCGGGTCATCGAGCCGGTGTGCCAATGCTCGAGCAGGCGGCCCGTGCAGAACACGAACGGGTACTCGTCGTCGGGAATCTCGGCGGGCGGCTCCCACGGACGGAACACGACGGAAGGCTTGTGGTCGGCCGACTTGTAGAAGCTGACGTCGTGCGCCAGGCCCTTGTCGCCGTACATCTCGATGCCGACCTGGTCATAGCCTTCCTCCTGCGGACCGTAGGCGAAGCGCCACTTCGTGGGCAGCCACTTGCCGTCGACCTCGCGGACGGGCCACGTCATGCCATGGTTGTAGATGTACTCCTCGTACGGGGCGAGCTGCTTGCCCTCCATCTTGAGATTCTTCTCGGTGTTGATGGCGGCCGCACGCGGGTTGAGCTCGGGGTTGCTGAACGTGCGGTATTCCTCCCACATGCTCTTGCACACCTCGCGCTGGCTCTCCTGCTTGAAGTCGGCGGCGTCCTTGTCGTACCACTCGCCGAACAGCAGGTCGAATGCGTCCTCATCGCCGATTTTCTCGTCGACAAGCACGCGCTTGGCGATCTCCATGAGGATCCACATGTCCCACATGGCGTCTCCGGGCGGGTCCACCGCCTTCTCGAACACGGCCGTACGGCGCTCGCCGTTGCCGAACTGGCCCTCGCGCTCGATCCACATCGCCGCGGGCAGAACGACGTTGGCGTACTTCGTGGAAATGGTGGGATACACCTCGCTGACCACGATGAACGCGTCGAAGATGCCGCGCTTGTCCTCGGCACCGCGGCCGAGGAAACGCGTGAGGTTCGACATGGACTGCGCCCAGTTGTTGTGGGCCGTCCACAAGAAGTCGATGTTGCCGTTCGAAAGCTCGCGGAAAATCTTCGTTGTGTGGAAGCCGGGCTTCTGGATCTCGTCGAGGTAGCCCTCGGGCAAGTTCCAGACGGCTTCGGAGAAGCGTCGGTGCGCCTCGTTGGCCACGACCAGGTCGGCGGGCAGGCGATGCGAGAACGTGCCGACCTCGCGCGCGGTGCCGCACGCGGAGGGCTGGCCGGTCAGCGAGAAGCCGCCGTCACCGGGCTTGCAGTAGTGGCCCGAGAGCAGGTGCAGGTTGTGCAGGTTGTGGTTGACCCACGTGCCGCGGTTGTGCTGGTTGACGCCCATCGTCCAGAACGAGGTGATCTTGAGGTCGTGGTTGGCGAACAGCTCGTAGAGCTCTTGGATGTCCTCGACGCTCGCACCCGAGATCTCGGAAGCGTATTCCCAGGTGTAGGGCTCGAGGCGCTTGGCGTACTCCTCGAACGTGATGGATTCGGTCGCGTCGACCTTCTGGCCGATCTCGCTGGCGTCGTAGCCGTCGTAGTCGGCGTTGCCGATGTCCTCGGTGCCCTGCTTGAACTGCAAGTGGTCGGCCACGAAGTCCTTGTCGTACGTCTCGTTCTCGATGAGGTAGTGCGCGATGCAGTTCGTGATGGCCAAATCGCCGTTGTTGCCGAACAGGATGACCTTGTCGGCCGTGGCGGCCGTGCGCGTGCCGAGCGTCGTGACGTCGTAGTGCTTGACGTTCTTGTCGCCGATCTTGCGGGTCATGACGCGCGAATAGAGCATGGGATGGGCCTCGGCCATGTTGGCGCCCCATGTGATGAAGACGTCCGCATGGTCGATGTCGGCGTAGCAGCCGGCAGGCTCGTCGGTCTGGAACA
>CAMOUE010000203.1 GCA_946626265.1 uncultured Eggerthellaceae bacterium
ATGGTTGGAAAGGGCTGCACGCGCATGGTTCAAACGTGTGGTGCGAGGCCCGGCGCCCCCCGTTTCGCGGAGATATGCCCGTTTCCATAAGTTGGGAGGGGGTATCGGATGCAGTTTCCGACGATGCGGGCAACGCCATGCGCGGCTTCCCAAGCGTCCCCATATGATAACTTCATGATAACCTGCATGCCGAAACCGCCCCATGGCAAGAAAAAAGCCCAGCCCGTTTTGTGGGCTGAGCTGGTGTTTCGTGGCGGGATGTACGAGACTTGAACTCGCGACCTCCGACGTGACAGGCCGGCGCTCTAACCAACTGAGCTAACACCCCGTGTTTTCAGCGAAAGTTATATTACGTGACATAGCCGTTCGATGCAAGTCTTTTTTTCGAGAACCTTCGACTTCAAATGTTGACCACACTCGCGCCGCAGCGTCGCCCGCTATTCAGCCGATTGGAATGATCTTTTCACCGTGCCCATGATGCCGCGGAGGTCTGCGCGTGTTCGCAACCTGCGCGCCATCCCGATTCCGATGGCTTCCTCGATGCAATCAGTCACATCGCTGCGGTAATTGAACAGGTAGTAGTTCTGCTTCAGGTGCAATCCCTCCATGTGCAAAAGCGCGTCGGCTGTATCGGCAGCATTGTAGAGCCAGCCCATCTTCCAGCGCAGTGCGCGCAGCGCGAAAAACGCCGCATAGCAGATGGCGAAATGCGCTTGGATGTGGTCGTGCGATGCGACAGGTACCGGCATCGAGGAAAAATCGGCCTCAAGCGGCTGGAACGGCTCGGCTTGGCGCCAGAGCTCGCGGTAAAGCTGCACGATTTCCGTGACGTTCAGGTCGAGTTCGCTCGACACCAGGATGGCGTGCCGATGTTTCGTCGCGTACCCGCCGCCGCGCAGCAGCACTTCTTTGACGGGGGTCGAAGCGCCGTCGGGGAGGGGGCGATCGTACACGCGCGATTTCATGAAGACGCTTCCGCTCATGCGCACATAGCCTTCCTCGTCGTCCGCCCATGCGGACAGCTCGGGGACGTTGCGGAAATCGCGCTGGTAGAGAACGAAGCCATCGCCCGTCGACGACAGCTCGGACATGGTGGGCTCGAGCTCGCGCAGTCCGCCGGCGACCACGACCGCCCGCTCGCAGCCGGTGCGCTCCCGAATTCGGTCGACGGCCTCGCGGAACGCATTGGGCCCGAGGCGGCCGGGCATATCGTGGTATCCGAGCGGCATGCCGTCCGGGTCGAGTGCGACTGCGATGCTCGCACGCTCGCTTCCGCCGTCGACGGGAAACGCGTAGCTTCCGCAGATGAGAAACACTCGCTCGACTTTCCGCTCTCCTGCGATACGACTCCAGTGGCGTGCGAGGCAGTCGTCCACCCTCGTTTTCTCGCGGGCGAAACAGCCGAGCGCGTTGTACACGTCTTCGAAGGTGAAATCGCACGTGCGGGGGAACGACTTGCGTGCTGCCCAAGATTCGCGTTTGCTCGTCGCGTGCATCATGCGTTCTGTCGCGAGCGCCTCGAAAACTCGCCCGTCGATGGTGCAAAACCCTTCATGCCCCGATCGGGAGCGGAAGAAGTCCTTTACGCCCAATGCGTCGAGGCAACCGAGCGCGATGGCGGCGCCCAGGCGCGCAGGTGGGACGGCCTCCGGCTCTATGGCCTCGTCGAGCTCGAATGAGAGCTCGACGGGCTGGCGCTTTTGTCCCGCATCTTGGTTGAGCTTCTCGACGTAGGCTTTGAAGTGGGCTATCGGGTCTTCGAATTCCTCGGCGTAGGCATCGGCGTAGCCGATGGTTTCGACCGTGCGTGACTTCACCTTGCCAGCTTGCCGGTAGTTCTGGACGACTGACAGGTAGCTTCGGTTGCCTCGCTTCTGGATCTTGAGATGCATGCGCGCTCCAACACCCTACAGAACCCTACATAATTGTTATCAAATACTACCACGACCTCCCGATGGATATAATTCGCATGCGCATTTCGATGCGGGAAAGGAAGGTGGCTGCATGCTCACCTACAGGCAAAAACATGAGCAGGCGAATCGCGAGGCGCTCGCGACCGTCGTGGCGTTGGCGATCACGATCGCCGTCTGGGTCGCGTGCGGGTTCGGGCTGGCCGGATCCGACGTCACGCTGTTCCATACGCCGCTTTGGGTCATAGGCGGAACGATCGGCACGTGGATTTGCTCCATCGTCGTCGTGGTCGTGCTGGCGAAGAAGTTCTTCGTGGGATTCGACCTCGAAGACGAGGGCGCGGTTGGAAGCGAGGCGGACCATGAATAGCACCACGGGTATTGCGGGCCTGCTGCCAGTTGCCGTCTTCCTCGTCGTGGCCCTCGTCATCGCCGTCATCGCGCGGCGCCAAGCGGCCGCGGCCGAGGGCGAGGGGAGCGGCGGGTTCATCAGCGAGTACTTCCTCGGCAATCGCACGCTCGGGCCGTTCGTGCTGGCCATGACCACCATAGCGACGTACGGCAGCGTCTCGAGCTTCGTCGGCGGGCCCGGCCAGGCGTGGTCGATCGGCTGGGGCTGGGTGTACATGGCGACCGTGCAGGTCACCGCCTTGTTCCTGCTCTACGGCATCCTCGGCAAGAAGATGGCGCTCGTCAGCCGCAGGCTCGGGTCGGTCACGATTATCGACGTCATCCGCGAACGGTACCAGTCGAACGTGCTCGCAACGCTTTCGGCGCTCATCATCGTCGTGTTCTTCGCAACAACCATGATCGCCCAGTTCGTAGGCGGCGCGAAGCTGTTCGAGGCCGTGACGGGCTACAGCTACGTCATGGGGCTCGCGATATTCGGCATCGCGTGCATCCTGTTCACGACGATCGGCGGTTTTCGCGGCGTCGCGTTCACCGATGCGCTTTGCGGCATCGCCATGATCGTGGGCATCGTCGTGCTGGCGGGCGGCATCCTGTCGGCCGGCGGGGGCTACGAGCATATCATGGACACCATCGAGGCGAACCATCCCGAGATGATGGAGCCGCTCTCCGGCGGCAACATGCCCATCGGGCTTTACTTCACGCAGTGGCTGCTCGTCGGCGTGTTCACGTTTTGTCTGCCGCAGAGCGTCGTGCGCACCATGAGCTACAAGGACACGAAATCCCTGCACAGCGCCATGATTTGGGGAACGGTCATCTGCGGCGCCATGATGATCGGCGTCACGTCGCTCGGCGTGCTGTCTGCCGGCATCCTGCCCGGCACGCTCGCCGACTATGGCGGAAGCGTCGACAACATCATCCCGACCGCCATCGTGACGTGCCTGCCGCCTTGGCTCGCGGGCATCGCCATCATCGGCCCGATTGCGGCGAGCATCTCGACGGTGTCGAGCCTGCTGATCGCCAGCTCTTCGGCCATCATCAAAGACCTCTGGCTGCACCATGCCGAGGTGACCGGCAAGCAACCGGCCGAAAGGGTCGTCGTGCGTTCGAGCCAGCTCGTCACGCTCGTCATCGGCGCCATCGTGTTCGCGTTGTCCATCGTTCCGCCCGACGTCATCTGGAAGATCAACATGTTCGCGTTCGGCGGCCTGGAGACGGCGTTTTGCTGGG